>JAJDWI010000067.1 GCA_022825665.1 Candidatus Poribacteria bacterium | reverse complement strand
TCTTCAAATCGGACGCTGGATAGCTACGACAAAACCTTGTTCGGATTGCGGATTTCACAACAAAACACTTTCTCTTAATGATAGACAGTGGACATGTTCACAATGTGGTTCACACCACGATAGAGACATAAACGCTGCTATAAATATATTACGGGCTGCTTATGATCCCGTTGTGGAGCAGATGTAAGACCTTTGAAAAAAGGCTAACTGCTACGAAGCACAAGCCCCACGCTTTAGCGTGTGGGTGCTATGATATTCTAATAAGAAGATGGACACTACTGAAAAGCAGTGTCCATCAAGTTTAATTATCCTTTATTCAGGACTTCATCTAAATTGAGTATTAGATTTGCAATCATCGTCCACGTAGCGACTTCAACTGCATCTAATTTTTCGTCAGGTTTGGATTCACCGACAGCAATGAGTTCTTTGGCTGCCTCCGGATTTGCTTTCAGTTCTTCTGCGTGTACTTGCATCGTATCAAGTATTAGTGCTGCTTCCGTTGGTTTCGGTTCGCGGGCAGTTGCCAACTCAAACATGTAAGCAATCCTTTCCTCTGGCGTATTGCCTCCAAATTTAATCGTACGTTCAGCAAAAACTCGTGCTGCTTCAAAGAATTGTGGATCGTTCATTAGCATTAACGCCTGCATCGGTGTATTCGTGCGTTCACGACGGATCGTGCAAGCCTCTCGTGATGGTGCGTCCAAGATATTCATTTGCGGTGGTGGAGCAGTTCTTTTCCAGAACGTATAGAGACTTCTGCGATGCACCTTCTCAGATCCAGAATCTTTCCTAAAAGTATCAGTATTAGACCCTGTAAATCCGACCGCTTTCCAGAGCCCACCGGGTTGTGGTGGTTTAACACTCGGTCCACCGATACGCTTAAACAACAGACCGCTAAGGGCAAGCGCGTTATCACGAACAATTTCAGCATCAAAACGATACCTTGGACCGCGGGAAAGCAACATATTGTCAGCATCAAGTTCTAATTTCTCTGGAGTAACCCGTGAACTTTGTCTATATGTTGCCGAAGTAAGCATCAGTTTCAGCATTGTTTGCATGTCCCATTCGGATGCAACAAATTCGGTTGCAAGCCAATCCAGTAATTCAGGATGGGTAGGTGGTGTCCCTTGTGTACCGAAGTCTTCAGATGTTTGGACAATACCCGCTCCGAAAATATGCTGCCAGAATCGGTTAATTGTGACACGCGATGTGAGTGGATGCTTCGGTGAAACCAACCACTTTGCAAGTGAAAGTCTATTTGGTGGTGAACCTTTTACCATCGGTGGGAGCACAGCGGGTGTCTGTGGATAGACCTGTTCACCTTTGTGTTGATATGCGCCGCGTTCAAGAATGAATGCACCCCGCGGTTCTGAACGTTCCTGCATAACCAACGTTGTCGTGAGAGAATTGTTTAGGGAATTCCGCTTGTTTTGGTTATCTGAAATATCTGCGTAAAGTTTTTTCAAATCCTCATCGGTTGACACATTTCGACGATAGTATTCACGAATTTGTGTCTGCTGATCGCCGTTGCGTTTCCCTCTTTCAATTGCTATGGTGTCAACGATGTTTGCTGTTACCATCGGTGTATCGGATTCCATTCTGAAATAAAAACCAGACGGACCAGAATAGTTGACAACCTTCAACAGCAAGGCGTTATTTCCGGGATTTAACTGAATTTGAATTCTGTCCGTATCCGGTGCAGCATCGCGTTGGATATTACTTGCAAGTACTTCCGTTTGGTTTACCCACACTTTCAACCCATCATTACTACTTAGATAAAGCGTAGCTTTCTGCTTGGTTTCTGAGGATATGTTTCGATAAAGATAAGTTGCACTATTTTCTCCAACGATGTCGTTGTGCACTTCTCCATCTTTCCAGTGTGTCTGCTGTTTCCATGCCAATTCCTCTGAACCGACAGTGAATTTATCCCCTGTATTGACAGGCTTGGTTTCAGGTTCATATACATTGTAGAAGGCAACGTTTCCGTGTTCAGCGGTAAACGGACCGACTGAATGCCAGTTTGCAAGACCTACTTTAGAACCAATCGGATAGATCGTTGGGGCATCTGTAACAGCAAGTCTGAACCGACCTAAATGATGTTTCGCATGCTCAGATTCGTGCTTAATCCGTATCCTTACCAATCCACCTTCAACACCGAACGGATTTGCAACGAGGAAGATTGCTTGTCGGCTGCTATCGCGATTATTATTGCTTTCCAATCCCCAACCTGTTTCCGGTTTATCGTCAATTGCATTAGCAATGGAAAAATCAGCACCTGACTGTTCCTTGTCTGCCCAAGCCATTACGATAGGAACGGATGTCCAAGGATCTTTTTCCTCAACAGGTTCTGCTGCTTCTTCAGATGTTTTTTCACCGTCTTCTGCTTGCTCAGTTTCTGGTGCTGCTTCTTCGGCAGTTTCTGGTGTTGTATCCTCAGCAGGTTTTTCAGCGTCTTTACCTTCTTCGGCTTCCGTTGCTGCTTCCTCAGCAGACTCGTCGGTTTCTGGTGGTGTTTCTTCAGTAGGTTTTTCAGCAATTCCACCTTCATCCGTTTCAGGTTTTTCCTCCTCAACAGATTCATCAGTATCTTTTGCTGCTTCTTCCGCTGCTTTCTTTGCCTCTTCTGCTGCTTTTGCTGCCTCAGCTGCCTTCCTTGCTTCTTCAGCAGCTTTCTTTATTTTCTTCTCTGCTATCTTTGCAGTTTCCTGAGCGTCAGCAAGCATCTGTTCTGACAAAGCAGCAGGGACAATATCAACAGAAAAACCTGTTAATACAACATTGCTATTGTCACTGCGTCCAATCCCACTTCCCGGTAACGATTTATCAGGGATACCTTCTAATCGCATTGCACTCCATTTGCCTGGGGGTAACTTTGCAATGACTTCATAGACCTCTTTGTCCGGATTTGTACCACTTGCTAAAACGGAATTATCTTCATGGATTTTGACCATTGCAAGTCCTTGTGAAAGGACAACTTCTGGCTTAATAGTCGTCCACCGCGGCATCCTATTTTCCCAAGCGGTTTGGGCAGCGTCAATATGTGGGATCGATCCCTTACTCTGTGCGTCTAAATCTTTTATCAGGTCATCATACTTTGCAAGTTGTGCTGTCTGTTCCGCTGTAGGTAGCTTTACAACAGGTGGAGAATCCTTACGGTTTCCATCCATTGCATTCTCAGTAATATTGTTGAAATAAGCGTAGAGTTGGTAGTATTCCTTCTGCGAAATTGGATCGTATTTATGGTCGTGGCACTGTGCGCAACCCGCAGTTAAACCCATCCAGACGGTAGCAGTAGTATTCGCTCTATCAACGGCATATCGAACATAGTATTCCTCAGCAATTGAACCGCCTTCACTTGTTGTGACGTGGCACCGGTTGAAACCTGTCGCAACGCGTTGATCAAGCGTGGGTTCAGATAAAAGATCTCCCGCTAATTGTTCAATCGTGAACTGGTCAAAAGGCAGGTTGTTATTGAATGCGTTAATAACCCAATCTCTGTAGGGCCACATCTCTCGGTAGTTATCTAAATGCAGTCCATGGGTATCACCATAGCGCGCCACATCTAACCAGAAACGTGCCATGTGTTCACCATATTCCGATTTTGCCATGAAGGTATCAATAAGTTTTTCGTAAGCATTAGGAGAATCGTCATTTAAAAATAAATGTATCTCTTCAAGAGTCGGTGGCAATCCTGTGAGATCAAAACTTAGCCGTCGTATGAGTGCTCGTTTATCCGCTTCTTTAGCGGGACTCAGCCCTTCCGTTTCAAGACGCGATAAGATGAATGTATCAATTGGATTTCTTACCCAATCTGCTTTTTTGACAGCAGGTGGCGTTGGACGAATAGGTGTGGCAAATGCCCAATGGTCCTCCCATTTTGCACCTTGATTAATCCACTGTTTGATTGTCTCTATCTGCTCTGGTGTGAGTGTTTTATTGAAGTCTGCCGGTGGCATCTGATAGCCATCTTCCTCAGAAACGATTCGGAGGAAGAGTTCACTTTCATCCGGTTTTTCTGGGACGATAATCGGATACCCACTCGGTTCAGAAAACGCCCCTTCCTTTGTATCAAGCCTTAGGTTTGCTTGACGCGCTTTCTCATCTGGACCGTGACATGCGAAACAGTTATTTGAAAGGATAGGACGGATATCTTGTGTATAATCTACAGTCGTTTGTGCGGTTTCGTGGTTATCTGCGGATGCGAAGGGAAGCCCTAACATCGCAACACACAAACATACTAACATATAGGTTAGTGGAACAGAACTTTTAGCACTTTTCACTGGATTTCACTCCCTTTTCAGATTGGCTTATAGGATAAAGTTTGTTTTAACAAAATATTATGCAATGTAACGTTACGGCAATCAAAAAGTTTAAAATTGGTTGTGTCATTTTAAGGTGTAAAAGATATTATTGTCAATTCTTTTTTGATTTAATATTATTTCAAACAGATAGCAGAAGAACGGTCTGAATGACACAAACTGGAGATTTCGTTGATAAAATCCGAGACGCAGGAAATCTGGTCAGTTGATATTAACCCACCCCTTAAAGAGAGAAATTGTCTACCTATTCCCCCGCGACTTTCTCAAAAATGATAATATGCTGCCACGGTAAACTATCGATCGTCTCTACCCAAGACAACGGATGCGGAGTCGCTTCCTTTAACACCTGCAATTGACTCATCTTGTGTAAACGTTTGATCGGAACATTGTCATCTTCCAAGCGATATTCTACAAAAGCCACCCTACCACCTACTTTTAGTCCACTACAGATATTCTGCATCATCTCATAAGGATGCGAAAACTCATGGTAAACATCTACCATAATAACCAGATCAACAGAATTCGGTGGCAACTTCGGATCAGTAATAGTACCTAATATCCCTTTAATGTTTGTAATACCTTCTTCCGCAGTCTTCTCAGCGAGAATATCAAGCATCTCCTGCTGAATTTCAACCCCGTAGATAGTGCCTGTATCACCAATAACTGGTGAAATGCGACGTGCAATATAACCTGTACCAACACCTATATCAGCAACAACATCTCCCTCCTTTAGTTTCAATGATTCGATGAGAAGATTTGGCATCTCTTCGCGTTCACGTTCAGGACGTTCTAACCATCCCGCAGCGAGATGTCCCATTACCTGTGATATTTCACGTCCCATGTAAATCTTACCAATGCCATCTCGACTGGGTGCTCGTTGTTCATAGAGTGTACTTACGGGTCGCGTCATGTCCTTTTTTGAATGCGAATCACCTTTTGGTGAAGTTGATGTATAGACTATCAGAAAAAGTATACCAACAACGAAGGTGCAAATCTTTATGTGTTTCGGTACACGGAGTGTACCTACTACTTTGTGGAATTTTGTAATCATCGGTTACCACCTTCCGAGGTAAAGCCCTCGGTTTTCCATAGGAATTGGTACACGCATACCCTTCTGCCGTTGAGAGTCAACGATTGCAAAGACCATTTCGGTGCTGCGATGTGCAAGTTGGATATTACCTTGTGTTTCAGTATCGGTGTCAATTGCTTCTACAATGTCCTCAATACACCCAACGGTACCGCTTTTTCGTTCAAAGGGTGGAAATTCTGTATTTAATATCTCATTAAACTGTCCTTGCCGTTTACGGAGTTCAAAACCGAGACCGTTGTTGAGTGAACGTACAGTGCCTTCACTGCAATTCACCTCAAATTCGTAAGCAGTTCCAAGAATGCTTATGCCGTGGATGCCATTCTTAAAACGGATGTACCCCATTACAATACCCGGATCCGATTCTGTCTGGTTATCCTCAAAGTCAGCATCATCAACGGCGACATTGCCTTGAACGTATTCTATCTCTGAATCACTTGCTAAAAAGAGAATCAAGTCCGCGGCGTGTGTGTAACCCCACAACGCAGAACCACCTGTATAAGAGATGATAGAACGTCTTTCTCCGATCTGTCCACTCTCAAGAATTTCACGCATCTTGATGTAACCCGGTGTAAAACGACGTTGTGTGCCGAGATTGAATTTGATGTTGTATTTCTCACATACCTCAAGCATCACATCTGCCTCTTCCATAGATGCACAGAGAGGTTTATCGCAATAGATTCCTTTCACACCGTTTTCAGCGGCAAATTGCGTTATATCTGCGTGGTTTCCCGGACGCGTTGCAATACTGATGATGTCAGGTTTTTCCTGTAATATCATCTCTTCATAATCAAGGTAATACTTTGGGATGTTCCACTTACCGCAAACGTATTTTGCCTTCTCTTCAACTACATCCGCAGCAGCGACAAGTTCTGTTCGTTCACAAGCGGTATAACTCGCAGCATGAGAATACGGTAGTGCACCGTGTGGTGATCCTCTTACTTCCTCATCAATTGTACCACCCATACGTCCACAGCCGACAATACAAACACGGTATTGAGTAGTTTCCATTGGATTCCTCCATAAAGTATGTTCTTAATGCGGGTTTGTGTTAAACTGTTAATTCGACAACATCTTGTTTGACAATTTCCTTAATATGTCCATAAGACGCAGTTTTTGTTAATTCTTGCACCTCTGGTGACAGACGTTCATATATTGGTTCGGGTATTCCCGACCTCCCTTCAAATTGAGGTCGATACCGTAGAATTAGGAACCTTCTATCCCGATCTTTCGGTCTCCACTGTAAAACACCGTGTGTCAAGAGTTCAGAGATGACAACAAAATCACCGGCTTTTGGTGTGATATTGGTAAAAACGTCATCTGGTTCAGGATCAATACCGTCTGGTCCCGGTGTCAATAGGTCTTCAGGTCGTTCAAACTTACTCTTATGTGAACCCGGAATGACGATGAGTCCTCCATCTCCAGGATGGACATCCGTAAGATAAAAGAACGCCACAAAATCGTTACAGTAGATTTGGCTATTCTTAACTTCATATCGTGTAAGCCAATGCCGTCCCTCCCGTGCGCAATGTAAACCCGCAGGATTCGTTCCCATCGGTTGTCTATCAGGATTGTGTTGTTCCAGTGTGAGAGTCCCCGATACGAACCTCGGCATTTCAAAGGTAAATTCTTTGATGAGGGACCAAATAGAGGGATGCACCGTCATCGCTTCAAGCGATCGGTCAAAGGCATATCCGTGTTCATACCTGCCGCCTTTGCCGGGTTCTAAATCACGTGGACGCGTCGTAAATCCATCCGGACGTTCATCAAGTGGCATGTGGATATATCTGTCAACTGCCTCTTGTGCTGCATTCAACGCTTCTCCTGTAACAGCATTCTTAATGTGAAGATAGCCTGTAACGTCAAATAGATAACGTTGTTCTGGTGTCATTTTCCTTCCTTTTATGTTAACTTGACATGTTCCTGTTTAACTATTTCCTTGATATGTGTATAATGTGCGGGTTGTGTGAGTTCACGGGTTTCAGGAGAAAGACGTTCCATCACTTCAGGTGGAAACGGGTCTCTTTTCCCTCTATCGTCTTCAAAAAACTGTGTTTTGTAACGCAATATAAGAAATCGACGATACCGTTCTTTCGGTTGCCAGATGAGAACACCGTGCGTTAGCAACTCTGACATGACAATCGCATCCCCTGCGCGAGCAGTGACATTTACAAGAGCAGGATGAAGTTCATTTGATGGATTATCGGGATCGGGAAAGAAAATCCCTTCAGGACGTTCAAAGTTTGCTTTGTGAGAACCCGGTAACACAACTAACCCACCATCACCGGGATACACATCTGTAAAATAGAAAAAGATCGCAAAGTCATTGTTGAATATTTGCCCATTTTTGGCAATGTAACGTCGTGTTTGCCATCCGCAGTCTTCGCGCGCACAGTGTAGTTTCCCAATAGTCTGATCGTGTTCAGGACCTTTAGCAACCAGAGACCCACGATTGAAACGCGGTCTGTTGCTGGTTAATTCCTTTACAATGCCCCACGTCTTTGGGTGCAATGTGAGTGCCTCAAGTGGTTTATCAAACGAAAATCCGTTGGAAAACCCACCACCGCCATAACTAATTCCTGGAGGAAGTTTATCTTCAGGTGTTTGCACGCAACGTTCAACCGCATCCTGTGCATTTTGCAATTCTTCTTCACTCAGTACGTTTTTCAGGTGAAGATAACCTGTCAAGTCAAATAGGTATCGTTGTTTCGGAGTCACAATATCCTCCTATACCACATTTGGCGTGAATTGTATCATATACATATATATTTTGAAATGAAATTTATTGTATGAAGTGAACCCAAAATTAAAGAAAACGTCCAATTAATTCTGAATTCCACCATAAATAGGAGAGATGTGAGATAAATTCAAGACATAACATCTTTCACACAACGAAATCCAAGGTCGTTCAATGTGTTCACAGGAGGGTAGTTACTACGAAATGTTACCTGCAAGATTTTTGCGTTATCGTTCCATCCACCACCTCGCATAACGCGTTCAGTTTTTATATTCTTGTGATTTTCTACTACATCGGCAATTCTCTCTGCACCGCCAATTGGATTACGCCGCGGCACATTGTAGTCAATCTGATAGTGGAATTTATCCAGACACCACTCCCACACATTACCTGTCATATCGTATAAGCCGTATCCGTTTGGCGGATAACTACCAACAGGTGCAGTCCACTTATATCCATCATCTACATCCTTATTTGACCACTTAAAGTCTGTATTTCTATCAGCGAAATTACACTGTGTTCCGTCTGGTAAAGTATTACCCCACGAAAACTGTTGGTTTTCCAAGCCGCTACGAGCAGCTTTCTCCCATTCTGCCTCCGTAGGTAATCGTTTCCCAATCCATTGTGCATACGCCATCGCAGCATACCAACTCACAAAAATCACCGGATGATCCTCTTCATCTTCAGGATAATTGTTGTCACGCCAATGCGTTAAGTATCCCTCACTGTATCCTTGATATACGTTTTCCTTCCGCCATTGTGGGTTCTCATCTACGAACGCCTTATATTCTGCATTTGTAACTGCGTACTTATCCATATAAAATTCGTCAATATAGACAGTGTGTAATAGAATATCATTATTTTCTATATTTGCATCGGCACTTCCCATTTGAAATTCACCTGCAGGAATTAGTGACATCCTGTCTAATGCAGATTCATCATCATTCATATTTTGATTATTCATCGGTATACTCCATTTTATATTTTCTTTACATCTTTTAGTCTTAATTTTAATGTCAATCCGCACGGTTTGTCAAGGAAACGATACGTAGCATCAGTGATTTCTGTTGCTGGATTTGAAAAGTCTCCCAAAATTGACAGAAGCGTAGTATAATATTAAAAAACAACTTGGAGGACTGTATGAAACTCGGATTTGTTAGCGCGATTTTGCCAGACCAAACTTTAACTGAGGTGGTACAATTCGCTGTAGATACAGGTTATGATTGTGTAGAATTAATGTGTTGGCCCAAAGGAAAAGCAGAACGACGATATGCAGGTGTAACACATATAGATGTCGCGGCACTTTCCAATGCAGATGTAGACACAATTCTACAGTGTGTATCGGATGCAGGGATAACGATTAGCGGTTTAGGTTACTATCCGAATCCACTAACACCTAACGAAACTGAAGCGAATATTTATAGTGAACATCTCAAACAACTCATTTTAGCAGCAAAACGCTTATCGGTAGACATTGTAAATACCTTCATCGGTAGAGACCAGACTCGCACAATAGATGAGAATTGGGATCGATTCAAACAGGTGTGGAAACCGCTTATACAATTTGCTGACGACAACGGTATTCGTATCGGCATTGAGAATTGTCCAATGTTTTTCACCGAAGACGAATGGCCCGCTGGACAAAATCTCGCTTATAGTCCCGCGATTTGGGAACAGATGTTTGAGGAGATACCATCCCCTAACTTTGGACTCAACTTTGACCCATCACATTTTATCTGGCTTCAGATGGATTACCTGAAACCGCTTACCACATTCGCTGATCGTATTTTTCATGTGCATGCAAAGGATGTACGATTAGATAAGGATCGACTTGATCAAGTGGGAATTCTCGCAACACCTCTGGCGTATCACACACCAAAACTACCTGGACTTGGAGACGTCAATTGGGGTAGTTTTTTCTCTGTCCTGAACGATACAGGTTATGATGGTGCAGTCTGTGTAGAAGTTGAAGATCGTGCTTACGAAGATACATTGGAATCACGGCAACGTGCTTTGAGACAGAGCCAAATCTTTTTGAGACAGTTCATCGGGTAATATGATGATCAACTACGACTGGCTACAATCAGAATGCACGGAACTTGAACAGGCAGGATTACTACGTCACCTACGCGTCGTGATGAGTGCTCCAACAGAAACAATCAATCTTGGTGGACGCGACGTTGTGATGCTCGGTTCAAATAACTATTTGGGTTTGAGCACACATCCCAAAGTCATTGATGCTGCTGTCGAAGCAACACAAGTTTATGGTACAGGGGCAAGCGGATCACGACTCATTTCAGGGAATAATGAACTTTACGCATCTTTAGAATCAAACCTTGCGAAAATAAAAAACACCCAAACAGCACTTGTTTTCAGTTCTGGCTACACAGCGAATATCGGGACCATTCCTGTGCTTGCTGGGGAAGATGACCTCATCTTGAGCGATGCCTTAAACCATGCCAGTATCATTGATGGATGCCGTCTCAGTCGTGCCACTAAAAAAGTTTACCGACACTGTGATGTTGAACACTTAGTGACACTGTTATCCGAGTCTACTGGTTTTAGACGACGACTCATTGTTACAGATGGTGTATTCAGTATGGATGGGGATATCGCACCGCTGCAAGATATTTACACAGTTGCCGAGAATTACGATGCGATGCTTTTGGTAGATGACGCACACGGATTCGGTGTGTTGGGAAAAGGTGGAAGTGGAACCGTGGCTCACTGTGGATTAGAAGGCAAAGATATAATTCAGATGGGAACGCTAAGCAAAGCTATTGGTGGCTTGGGGGGATATGTTGCGGGGAGTCGTGCGTTGGTTGAATTGCTTATCAACCGTGCGCGCGGTTTCATTTTCACGACAGGACTCCCACCCGCGACCTTAGCAGCAGCCAATGCAGCACTGAATGTTATGCGTTCTTCATCAAAATTACGCAAACGCTTACTTGAACATGCAGATACTGTCAAAATAGCGTTGACAAAAATGGGATATACGCTATTGCCGAGTCAGACCCAAATTATACCAGTAGTAATTGGTGAACCACAACATGCAACAGATATTGCTGAAGCATTACTTATAGAAGGGGTTTTTGCACCTGCAATTCGTCCTCCTGCTGTACCAACAGGAACAAGTCGTCTACGTGTTACCGTGATGGCAACCCACACAGATTCCGATATAGACCATGCATTGCGCGGGTTTAAAAATGTGTTCAATTCTATCTAATTGTTCATTCATCTTATCAAAGTTGGCAAATAACATATTGAAATTTGTGTCTATTTATGTGAAAATATGACAAATCCAACAAAATGAGACTTACAAGAAATGAACACAAAAGCACATGTAATTGACTTTGATAAACAGAAACCCATTGACCGAGGTACAGGTGTTCAAACGGTACCATTAGCAGGTAAATGGCTCAATTCAACATCTCTTACCAACGGTATAACGATGTTTGAACCGGGGGCAGCGATTGCACGCCATTATCATAACTGTGATGAATCCGTGACAATTCTTGAAGGTGAAGCAACCTGTGAAGTTGACGGTGAAGTTTTTACAATGAATACCTATGACACAACATTTGTTCCTGCTGGTATCCCACATCGGTTCTGGAATAAGAGTGATTCCCCAATGAAAATTCTATGGATTTATGCTTCTGTTGAAGTAACCCGTACCTTTACGGAGACAGGTGAAACGGTTGTCCATTTGTCCACAAGTGACCAAGCGGTTGTATCTTAAACAAGGGAAGTTATACATTTGGTATGTGTGGTTTCCTAACCGCACTTCTTATTACAGCAACCGCTTAAGGAGATTTCAAAATGTCCGTACAATCCTACATTAAGGACAATCAACATAGGTTATCTGGTTTACTACATGAATTCGTAAAAGTTCCAACCGTCAATCCTCCTGGTGAGAATTACGAAAAGTTTGTCGCAATACTTGAGGCAGAATGCTTGGAATTAGGAATGAAAACAAAAATCGTGAATGTCCCAAAACGGCGTGCAGACCAAGTGATTTCAAACGCATCAAGCCATCCTCGGTTTAATTTACTTGCACGTTGGGATGTTGGCGCAGAAAAAACGGTACATTTCAATGCACACTACGATGTCGTACCCGTTTCGGGTGAATGGCGTTTTGATGATCCATTCAGTGGAAAAATCGAAGGGGAGTGGCTTTACGGACGCGGTTCAGATGATATGAAGGATTCTATCGCCGCACTGCTATTTGCAATTTATGCTATACAGAAAAATGATGTTGAACCTATGTTTAACATTGAATGTTCGTTTACTTGTGATGAAGAGACAGGTGGTCAGTTAGGAGCAGGATATATTGTTGAAAAAGGATTAGTCAACGCGGACTATATTGTCAACTGTGAGGGTGGTTCAGAAATGAACATCGGTAATGGACACAACGGTGTGCTTTGGTTGGAAATTGGGGTACAAGGCAAAGCAGCGCATGGGTCTCAACCAGACAAAGGGATAAACGCATTTGAAAAAACCTCAGAACTTGTATCCGTCCTGCAACGAGTTAAACGGGATTTGAAGTTACCAGATCGCGCATTTAAATTGCCTGATGGTAGTGAACGTTATCCAACTATAAACATTGGCGGCGCATTCCGTGGAACTGACGGTGATAAAGTCAACACTGTTCCAGCAGGTTTAACATTCTCTATAGATAGACGAGTCACACCGAATGAAAAACTGGAGTTTGCAGAACTTGAACTACGAGAGGCGATTGCAGGCGCGTGCGAATTCTATACAGATTTGAATGTAGACGTGAAAGCAATCTTGCGAATTGAACCATGTTTAACAGATCCTGATTCTCCTTTAGCACAAAGTTTTGCTAATGCGGTGCGTACTGTACGATACAACCAACCGAAATTCAAGAGCACCGCTGGGTTCACAGACTTACACTATTTTGTAAATGCAGGAATACCGGGAATCGGCTACGGTCCGAAAGGTGAGGGAGGACATGCGATAAATGAACGTGTCTATATTCCTGATTTAGTGAAAACTTCCGCTATCTATGCAACTTTTATGACACGAGCGGAACTATAATCAAGGATCCAATACTATGCCAAATCCAAAACCAGCACCATTGAATTTCAACCCAGATGACCCAACAGGAGCAACATGGGCATTACCCGAAGGTGCTATCGCGCGAATAGGAAAAGGGTATTATCAACAAAGAGAGAGTGAGATAGGAATTTCTCCAGATGGCACATATCTTGTCATTGGCACTCGTATGGGACTCTGGTGGTACGATATGTCGTCAATGTTACCCATTGCATTGTGGGAAACCGAACACGGTCTGATTTCTGCTGTCAATTTTTCCCAAGATGGCAAGTGGATTGCTTTGAGCAATTGGGACCATACCATAAAAATACGAGATGTTCAGAGTGGTGAGTATATCACAGAAATAGAGTGGTTGTTAAGATGTAGGCATATCACATTTTCTCCAGATAAATCTTGGATTGCTACCGCCTCGAAACCTAAGAACATAGTTCAAGTATTGGATGTTCAAAACGGAATATGCCTCGCGGAGATGGATTGGGAAGGACATGAACTCAAGAGTGGTATTTCACGACTCGATTTTTCACCAAATAGAAAACTCCTCGCCGCGACAGCAGGTTGGAATACTTATGTATGGCAATCAGAAACTGGAACACCGATTATGAAGTTTGAGGGAAGGCATTTTGCTTTTTCACCAGACAATCGTCAGTTGGCATGTGTTACACAAGGAGATAAAACACTAAATGTGTGGGAATTTGGAAAGAATATGCCAAAGATGATATATAGTGAATCTGGGAAAGTCAGGAGAAACCCATTTTTCTCACTAAAGGGTGAACTACATGCTATAGATGATCGACAAAACACAATTGAAGTCTGGAACGTAGAACGCAGTGAAAAACTACATGTTTTGGACTTACATTCAGATAGTATTGAAGCTATATGTATAAAAAGATATCCGCAATTAACTCTCTCCAACACAGGTACAGATATCACTCCGAATAAAAAAGATAATTATAGTTTCATAAACAAATCTTCAATATTGGGTGAATCTGTTTACATTGGGGGACAGATCCGTTTTTCACCAGATGGACAGAAGATTGTATGTAGACGTTCAGGCGGAGGCATCTTGTTTTTGGATGTTGAAAGTAAGGAAGTAGAAAAAACTTTAATGGAGAAAATATACATCAAATCGTTTAGTTTACGTCCTAATGGTGAAATCTTGGCTGTTGAAGCATATATAAAAGGCTCCAATAATAAACCGATTGTAAATGTGTGGAGTGTTGATGAACCTGATGAACCGATTGTCGAATTTGAATTCACCCAACAAACTCAGGCATTAGGGCAACTAATTATTTTTGCACCCACAGGTGACCGATTTGCGGGAAGAAGACTTGATAACGCGATTAATGTTTGGAATATCAAACACAATGATAAAATGACACTCCTTACAGGTCACAGCGATTACATCCAATCATTAGCATTTTCGCCAGACGGCAAACTACTTCTGAGTGGATCAAGAGATAAAACAAACCGACTATGGGACGTTGAAGAAGGTAGAGAAATTGCAATGTTGCCAATGAATAAGCCACTCACAACTACGGCATTGGCATTTTCTCCAAATGGAAACCTGATCGCTGGAGTGACGATCGGTGAAATCCGCTTATGGTGTGCTGAAAAATTGACACCATTACACATAATACCTCAACCAGAAGACTCTCAGCGACTCTTTACCCTTGCTTTTTCACCGTGTGGACGTTACATCGCATCAGGAACTTGGTGGCAGAAGGGAATGGAAAAAATGGCAATACGATTATGGGATGTTGAAAGTGGTGAAAACATGCACACCTTCTGGGGACATACAACAGACGTGCAGTCGCTTACTTTTTCACCAGATGGCACGATTCTGGCAAGTGGCAGCTTTGATGGCACAATTCTGCTGTGGGATATGAAACCCTTCATTAATTCTAAAGACTGAAAAGTAATATATTCCGAACATGTTTAGGGAATAAACACAATGCCAAATCCAAAACCAGCACCATTGAATTTCAACCCAGATGACCCAACAGGAGCAACATGGGCATTACCCGAAGGTGCTATCGCGCGAATAGGGAAAGGCTACCAAGATTATAATACTGATCGTGAAATATCAGTTTCTCCAGATGGCACATATCTTGTCATTGGCACTCGTATGGGACTCTGGTGGTACGATATGTCGTCAATGTTACCCATTGCATTGTGGGAAACCGAACAGGGGATGATCTCCGCCGTTGATATTTCACCAGATGGTAAACTGATTGCATTTTACAATTGGGATGGAATCATAAAAGTCCGAGACATACAGAGTGGTGAATGTATAACACAAATAAATCGATCCGAAATTGATAAAACAAATGGACATATTACATTTTCACCAAACAATTCTTGGATTGCTATTGTAAATCGTGGTGGTATTGTTGAAATATTAGATGTCCAAAGTGGTGAATGCATCTCTCAAATTGAGCAAGAGTCAAATGATGGAAAGGTTTATCATATTTCCAAACTCCAATTTTCACCAGATGGACAATACATTGCCGCTACAATAGGAAAACAAACTTATTTGTGGAATCCGAAGACAGGATCCACAATTACTAAGTTCACTGGATGGTGTTTTGCTTTTTCTCCAGATAGTAGGTTAATAGCGTGTGAATTTAATGATAGCATTAAGACTTTTAATATTTTGCACGAAGGGGGCATGCTTGTTGTCAACTGGAACCACAACGACAATGTCTACAAGGTGATTAAGGTTTGTAATGCAGAAGTGATTCCAATCGCTGAATTCACGCCTCCTATGCAATTAGGGAATGACACCTTTGCATTTTCAGCAGAGCGCATTGCTTTTGCGGGAAAAGGCGGCATCTATCTCTGGGATCTCAAGCACAGTAAAGTACCAAGACAATTAACAGGACATACCAAAACAGTCTGGTCGTTGGCATTTTCACCAAATGGAAAAAGACTCGTGAGCGGATCAAGTGAAAGAACCGTTCGTATCTGGGACGTTGACAGAGGTGAAGAAATTGCTACAATACCTTTGAAAAAATATCTCTTCCCAATGGCATTGGCTTATTCTCCATGTGGAAAAATGATAGCTGGAGGGGTGTTCCATGAACTCAATATTTGGTGTGCTGAAAAATTAACACTATTGTGTTCAATCCCACAGCCTGAGGATAGTATAAGACCTTTTGCACTTACCTTTTCACCCTGTGGACGTTACATCGCATCAGGGACTTGGTGGCAGAAGGGAATGGAAAAAATGGCAATCCGTTTATGGGACGTTGCTACTGGTGAAAACCTACACACCTTCTGGGGACACACGTCAGATGTTGAAATACTTACATTCTCACCGGATGGCACGATTCTGGCAAGTGGTAGTTTTGATGGTACTGCCCTTCTATGGGATTTAACGCCTTTTATAGATGTATAAAGAATTACCACTTTTCTAATTGCAAGATGCTCATAGGTGTTTCGGTTGGAATCTATCCTTTGAATATGTTATCATTTCATATCACATTCTTAGATATTTCATTGTAAAGGAAATTTGCCGTTATGATTGTCAATAGACTTATTGCAAAAAACTGGCGGAATTTTCAACATATTAATGTTCCGCTTAGAGAGCAGCAGTTTATTGTCGGTCCAAATGCGTCTGGCAAATCTAACTTACTGGACATTTTCCGTTTCCTACGTGATATTGTCAAAGTAGATGGTGGTGGATTTCAGAAAGCAGTCAAGGACCGGGGTGGTGTTTCTAAAATACGTTGTTTATCAGCCCAGAGTGATCCTGAAGTTGCGATAGAAATTCACATCGCTGATTCCTCAGATGCACCTGCAATATGGCGATATGGTATAGGATTCCGACAAGAGACTCGCGAAGATTGTCAAACGCAAATAACTCATGAACGCGTTTGGAGAAATGATGAACTACTCCTTGATAGACCCAATTCTGACGATAAAGAAGATCCAGACCGTCTCACGCAAACTGCACTTGAACAGAGTGCTACCAATGCAAAGTTCCGAGATATAGGTAAATTCCTCCGAAATGTCACCTATCTACACCTTGTGCCACAATTTATCCGTTATGCAAATGTAATTCAGGGCAAAATAATTGAAGACGATCCTTTTGGACAGGGATTTCTTGAAAGGATTGCGGGAGTCCATCCAAGCACACGCCGTTCCCGTCTCAAAAAGATTGAACATGCTCTCAAAGTTGCAGTTCCGCAGTTAGAAAGATTGGAATTCGTTCGTGACAAAAACACAGGACATCCACATTTACAGGTGCATTTTTCCCACTGGAATTCAATTGAAACAGGACAACGTGAAGACCAATTTTCAGATGGGATGCTTCGACTTATTGGACTTCTATGGTCCATCCTTGAAAGCGACTCAATGGTATTATTAGAGGAACCTGAACTATCCTTAAACATAGGTATTGTCTCTCAACTTGCCCCATCAATCTCACGAATGCAGAGAACTAATAGATCCCAAGTATTAGTTAGCACACATAGTGATGCCCTTCTTACTGAACAGAGCATTGATGGAACAGAAGTGTTAATGCTGATGCCTACAGAAACAGAAACAATAGTCAAAATTGCTTGGGATACAAAACCTTTGCGCAGATTACTTGAAGCTGGTTTGACAGTAGGTGAAGTAGTTCTTTCAAGAACTGCGCCAGAACATTCTGAACATTTGAGTCTATTAGAATGGGATTAGTCAGTGTTATCCTCGTAGTTGAAGATAGGCTAAGTGATGCTGTTTCAACTAAAATTCTTCAGCATTTTAACGTTGAAATTGTGAAAAGAATAATATATGAAGGTAATTCTTATCTTCAACGAAAAGCACAGAGTTTTAACCAAGCAGCTCATGAGGAATGTGGTATTTTTATGTTAACAGATTTGGATTCACCTGCAATTTGCCCACCTTCTCTCATCCAGTCTTGGGTAAAAGGTCATTTAAGTCGTTGGTTTTTTCTTCGCGTTGCAGTGATGGAAGTTGAATCTTGGATTATGGCAGACAGAGAGGCTGTTGCGAACTTTCTCGAAATACCAACTCATCGTATTCCTACGAACACAGATGAGATTCCATTTCCCAAAGAATTTCTTGTGTCACTTGCCCGGAGAAGTAAAAAAACAAGATTGCGAGAAGCACTTGTACCAGCACAAACGAATAGGCATGCCAAAACAGGAAATGAGTATACGCCTCGTTTATGTCGATTTGTTCGAGACTATTGGGATATTGAACACGCTGCAACCGTATCTCCAAGTCTTAAACGCACATTAGATCGCCTCAGTCAAATCAGAGACTAACCAGTGAACAAGAGATTCAAACGCAACATTGAGGATTTCACTTGCGGAAATTGCGGTGTATTTGTTAAGGGTGACGGCTATACTAATCACTGTCCAGAATGCCTTTGGAGCAAGCACGTAGACGTAAATCCGGGAGATCGCGCCGAGACCTGTCAAGGTTTGATGGAACCGATAGGATTTACCATGAAACAGGGAGATTATGTGCTAATTCACCAATGCACCACATGCAGCGCAAGAAAAAAGAATAAAACTTCAAAAGAAGATAGTTTTGAAACACTATTAAGCATACAAGGAGAATAACATGGGTACAAAAGGAATCATTGGGATTATATTTATGGTTATTGCTGCTGTTGCAGCCATCGTTCTTGGAATTCTGTTAAATACGACTTCTGGCGAACTGAAACAGACACAAGCAGAACTATCCACTACCAAAACGACATTGCAAACGACTGAAACAGCAAAAACTGAATTAGAAAAAAAGTTAACTGAAACTGAGAAAACGTTGAAAGAAACTCAGGCAGAACTAAACCAAACGAAAGAAATATTGGAAAACGCAAGTGAAGCCGCACGGAAAATTGCTGCTGAACGGAACAAACTCCAACAGGATAAGAGTAGTCTTGAACAAGAAAAAGAAAATCTAAGATCCAAACTCACAAAAATTGAATCGGAGTTACAACGGATTCGTGAGCAATCACAACGTTCTATTGCTGCTATCCAAGAAAGATTTAAAGATACAGTCGGAGCAGTACTCGATGAAGCAGGACGGTTGACGCTTGATGTCAAAGGGAAAATACTGTTTGAAACAGGTAGTGCGACCCTTAGTAAAGAAGGAAAAGAACTCCTTGATGCAATTGCGGAAGAGGTGTTGCTAAACGCAGATTATTCAGATTATGCTATCCGTATTGAAGGACATACTGACAATAACCCTATTGCTGGAGATGCTTTGCGAAACTGGGATTTATCTACAGATCGCTCTGTCTCCGCAGTGAAGTATTTACAGGAAAATGCTGGAATTGATCCTAAACGTCTATCAGGTACGGGGTATGCATTTTATCAACCGATAGATACAGAAGAAACTACAGAAGCAAAGGCGAAAAATCGTAGAATTGAGATAGTCCTTGTGCCACCGCAGGATTTCTTACCAGAGCTGCTAAAATCGCTTCAAAACGCGATGGAATCTATTGAGAAAGAATAAAGGAATTTTCATATTCTTTAATCCTCTTCTTTTGTGGGTGCACTTTTTGGTTGACTTGCGATTCTGGCTGCTTGCCGTGCAAGGCGGTTTGCAGCATCAATCTGTTCCATTAATTGTGCATTTGACCACGAGATTGAGACAAGATAACGGATATCATCCGTTTTATTCAAAGTCTCAACGCCGAGTCCTAATTGGAGTCCACTGTCAACAGTATACCTTGTCCCAATATTGACCCCTTCGCCATCGTATTCCAAACTGAGTTCAATATCACCCCTCACAAAAGTTGGATCAAACACTTTACTCACACCTGCGAATATTCCTATTGGACGATCTTCATACGCAAACCGGTGATTACCTACACCGATATGTCCTGATATCAGATGGATTCGTGGCAGATTAAATATTTTGCTGATAGCCAGATATGCCGAATTATCCTGATAAGTATTCCACTTTTGTATCACATTATCTCCGAGATTGTCAATACCGATGGCGACATTCGGTAGTTTTCCTGATTCGTTTATCAGTTGCGCTTTTACATGACCCAAGAACGAACGCGAGGCATCATTATCTTGTGGTAAAATATGTGATCCCCCTAATTCAATCCTATCAAACATCCCAAAGTTGACACGAAAAGCAACAGGATCCCGTTTAAAATGTGTTGTATTTTGGAAAGGAGCATATACACCTACTCCGAATATACCATGCTTTAGCACTTCACCGGTCGGAATATCCACTAAACCACTATCTAAGAATACTTCACTCTTAACTTGAACAGAAAATGTAAGGGTTGCACCAAGAAGGAGACAGAAAATAAGCGGATATTTAACCATTGATGCTACTCCATATATTCTATACCGTTCATTGTTCCGATAATCACTCTATCCGCACGATTTACAAAAATTCCATTCTCAACGACACCGGGGATGTTGTTAAGTTGTAACTCAATCTTTTCAGGATCAGTAATTCCATCAAAATGACAGTCCAAAATATAGTTTCCGTTGTCTGTCATCAACGGATTATGAATGCCGCCGCGCAGTTCCGATTGTCCACATATTTTATCCACGACACGTTTTGTTGCTTCCCAACCGAACTTCACAATCTCCACAGGTAACGCGAATGAAGTGCCGAGAACACGTGATACTTTGCTTTCATCCACCACAATTACAATTCGTTTCGATGCATTGGCGATAATCTTTTCTCTGACCAGTGCTGCGCCGCCACCCTTAATTAAATTAAGGTGTTCATCTACCTCATCAGCACCATCAATTGTTAATTCTATTGTGGGATGTGTTGCAAGTGTTGATAGCGGAATATCCTGTTCTTTTGCGATTTTCTCAGTACCTGATGATGTAGGGATTCCAATGATATTGAGACCATCACGAACCATAGATCCTATTTTCAATAATGCGAAGTAGACGGTAGAACCAGTGCCTAATCCGACAACCATATCCTCTTGGATTTCTTCTGTTGCTTTTTCTGCAGCGATCTTTTTTAGGTGTTCTGTATTCACAATGTTACCAACGTTTCGGGCAGGAAGCCCAAGTTTTTATGCTTGGGGGGAATGCCCGCTCCTATATTTTTCTTGACAAAATATGTTAGACTTGATAAAATGCTTATAGTATAGGGTTGACATGTTCATGACGCACTCGGCATAAATAGTGTGTTCCATCTTCGCCTGACTGGTGCGAAGTTCAAATAACTCGCAGTTCAAACACCTCCCAAAAGGGACCCGCAGAGTGGGAAGCAAACTCGTTGATCTCAAAACACCTTATACTAAAAGTAAATCCAACACCAAAATAAATACCACGCTTGCTACAGGCGTTCGTGGAGGGCGATGCGTTGGTGTCCCCGATGAAGCGAGAAACAGAAACGAAGCACGAGGCACGGATTAAACAATCCCAATGCCTTTAGGCTTGGGTAGTTGAAGTTCTACCAGATGTCTCCAATCTGAAATAAATGTAGCAGACCATTTAGCAGCGAGTTGGTTCCCCGTTTTCTCGTTTCTGGATGCAATTGCAACAACTTCCGCTGTTTCAATCGGTGAAAATCGCTCAAGATGGTGTCGCGCCATTCTTCCTGAACCTACAATACCAATTTTAATATTGCTCATGCCCATCCTTGGCTTTCACCACCGACACGTGCTTTACTAATCTTTTCATAGTAACCACTTTTCCGATATGCTGTCAGTGGGTGTGGGTCTCGTCCCATCTCCAGACGAACTTGCTCAAGGAGCGGATTCACATCTGTTTCATACGCACGTTGTAGAATACTCTCTGCTTCAACAAGGTCTTCCGTATCTTGTGCATCAACCAACGCTTCGCGATTGACCAACAGTGCTTTTGCATAAGCTTTTTGCAAGTTGCATACCGATTGAATACTCGCTTCAACTTTCGGTTTCAAGTTATGGCTCTGGTCAATCATATATGCAATATCGGTTTCAGTATCAGGATCAAGTTCTGCAGCAACCAGTTCAGTGTAGATTAGGAAGAGCTCCTGTGGGTTAATAGACCCAACTGTCAGATCGTCATCTGCGTATTTTCTACAATTGAAGTGGAATCCACCCAGTTTACCTTCATCAATTAGGTATGCAACGATAAACTCAATATTTGTTCCTTGAGGATGATGTCCAAGATCAACAAGCACTTGTGCTTTCGGACCAAGTTTTGTTGCCATCAAGTAAGCGGTTCCCCAATCCGCTAAATCTGTGTGATAAAATGCGGGTTCAAAGAACTTATATTCAATCAGCATTCTTGTGGAATCTGGAAGTGCATCATACACCTCACCTAATGCATCAGTCATCCACTGTTTACGTTTTCTGAAATTCGCTTGACCGGGAAAGTTAGTACCATCAGCAAACCACAAACTGAGTAAATCCGATCCTGTTTTCTCCATTATATCTACACACTCTAACATGTGGTCAATCGCCATGCGACGTATTTCTGCTTGCGGATTGCAAACACTTCCGAGTTTATAGACTTGATCTTGAAAAACGTTGGGGTTTATCGCTCCGATACCGATGCCGACATCTGCAGCGTACTGTTTCAATGCTCCCCAATCGTCAGTCTTATCCCATGGAATGTGAAGTGCGACTGTTGGTGCGACACCTGTGAATTTATGTACTGTGGATGCATCCTCTAAACGTTCTGCGGCATTCCGTGCTGCACCAGGTTGTTCAAACACACCAAATCGCGTACCAGAATCACCGTAACCCCATGAGGGTGTTTCAATATGTTGTTGTTTGAGGTGTTCCTTAACTTCCTCTATCGGTATTCCCTGTTTTTCCAATGTCTCAGCTAACAGGTTATATGCTGGACTGTTACTCATATCTGTTGCTCCTGTTTTGCATTCTTAATTTGAAAATTATTATATCATATTTTGAGTTTTTAAGTAAAGATTGTCAAAATCCCGCTTTGAACTGCATCGTTGCAAAGTAGTAGGCATTCCCCGGAGCGTGCCTACTACCATGTCGGGTTCCCATGTAATACCTTACCTACACTATATTAACATTTGTGATAAAATACATCAGAAAAACCAATAACTAAACAACCCGGAAATCACCCAAGGCATTCAATTTTCAATTTTTCCATCGGTTTTTGCTCCTTCTAAAAACGAACCAAAAACGGCTGTTTTTCGGTTTTTGGTTCGTTTTGTAATTTAGGGTTATGCCAGTCTGGGACTGGGTTTATAGGTGTATACGATTTTTTTGAAATTTTCATTTTGGTTCGTTTTTTATTTGCTTAGTTATGGTCGGTTTTTGGATAGATATTTGGTGACGGGTGACGGTTTTTGTTGAGAATGTGAGTTGTGTGCGTTTTTCGTGTTTCATAGTGGTAGTATTATAACAGGTGTTTGGAGGGGATAGAAGTGGTTGTGGGAATTGGAACAATATGTTTCATGTATGTTTCATGTAGTTTTCAGATTCTTGACTGTCAGCAGTTATACCATTTCTATATGATAACAGGACATTATACCATTTCCAATTGACAAAACATCATAAATAGTTTATTATATTGCGACCCATTTCAAATAAAGTGAGGACGCAATGAACAAAAAAGTTCCCGATATTACCGAGAGTGTTAAAGAGTTGAAATCCCTTATGGGACAAT
>JAJDWI010000046.1 GCA_022825665.1 Candidatus Poribacteria bacterium | reverse complement strand
GTGGCATAATATCTCATCTTTTTATGATTGTATATGGTATATTATACCATAGATTGATTAGATTATCAAATTAATTTTCAATAACAGCCTTAGCCGTCTACATCCCACAAGCTAAAGCATGGGGATTTGACGGAAGAGCGTCAATAACAGCCTTAGCCGTCTACATCCCACAAGCTAAAGCATGGGGATTTGACGGAAGAGCGTTAAATCTCAACAAAATCAGCATCTACTTTATGTGCAATTACTCCCGCTTCGTGTCCACGATTTAGTAGTTCCTGTACTGCTGTTCTTCCACTATCCCCATAGTCTAAGGTATAGTCATTCACATACATCCCTACGAATTTATCAGCAAGGTCCGTTTCCATATCGCGTGCATAAGTCATGGCATATTCAAGTCCAAGTTCACGGTGCTCAAGTGAATATTGTATGCTCTGTTTAAGCAGTGACGTAATATCACGTATTTTCTCAGTTCCGAGGTTGCGTCGAATTACATTTGCCCCAAGAGGTAATGGCAATCCAGTTTCGTCGTACCACCATTCCCCTAAATCAACAATTTTGTGAAGTCCTTCACGTGCATAAGTGAGTTGTCCTTCGTGAATAATGAGTCCTGCATCAACTTTACCGTCCTGCACAACGTCAATTATCTGATCAAAACGGTGTGTTTCTGTTTCAACTTCACCGTTGTAAAGTTTCATTGTCAAATAGGCGGTTGTCATTTCACCCGGAATTGCAATTCGTTTGCCAGTAATGTCGCTTATTGGTTCTTTAGAAACGATGAGCGGTCCGTAATTGTCTCCAATGCTTGCCCCACATGGCATAAGCGCATAATCTTTTGCAACATAGGCATAAGCGTGAACTGAAATTGCAGTAACTTCAAGCTCCGCAGCCAAGGCGCGTTTATTCAAGGTTTCAATATCTTCAATTACATGGACTATTTTATAAGGTTCAGTCTTAATTACATCTTTTGCGAGTGCATAGAACATGAATGCATCATCAGAATCTGGACTGTGTCCGATCCTAATTTTCTCTGTTTCTGACATTCTGGTTTCCTTTCATACATTGTCTTTTCAATCTGTATGTGGTAATATTGTTAATCTCATAGTATAGTAACAGTTAGGACATCACACTTTTCACTTCATTACTTTTACAAAATTCTTCAATGGCACAAAAATATTTATACCTTGTTGCAATTCCATTTCAACTCAACGAACTTGCCGCTGCTGAATCTGTAGCGTTGACTGGTGCTACCCCAGATACACACGGTATCACAATTTCAAATACATGTGTTGATACACGCCGTGGAGCTTACCTAAAAAGCTGTACCGAAATTCTCTTTGAAGCCGCAAGTGTCAAAGAACTCTGTGCCAAAATCCGTTCAGCAGAATTGTATGCGGATGCTTTCCGTGTATCCGTTGTAAAAAAACCGAGAAGCCTTAATCTTGACTCAATGATGTTGGCACGGCAGATCGGAGGGGTAATTGATGGCAAACCGAATTTGTCCTCACCGCAAATTGTGTTTATGACAATCATTACCTCCGAAAAAATTTGGTTTGGTCGCCTCTTGTCAGAATCCGATGGAATCTGGCAGGTATACAATCAACGACCCCATGTCACATCAAGTTCGCTTCCTGCAAGGTTAGCACTTGCATTGGTCAACCTTGTTGCTTCTCCGGGTGAACATCTACTTGATCCATGTTGTGGTACCGGTACAATTGTTATGTCAGCAACACATTATGGAATCCGCTCAACCGGTTATGACATCAATCCACGCATGGTAGGTGCTACTACAAAAAACCTACAGCATTATAACTTAAAGGCTGATGTTGAATTAAAAGACGCAAGAGAAATAAGCGGAAAATTCAATGCGGTTGCTACAGATCTGCCCTATGGAATAAGTCTTGTTAAGGATACTGCAGCAACAGCAGAGATACTTTCCAACCTGAAAACTTGTGCACCAAGAGCTGGTTTTATAGATATCAGAGATCTAAGTCAACCGTTAGATGATTTAGGTTATAACGTAGAGGCAATAATTCCTGTTCCAAAACTACGCCTTTTGAGACGTGTTTTTATAACCTCCAACGTTGATCAATAATCATCTATATCTTCATAAAAGTCCGTTTCTGTTAAATATTCTCCTTCATCAAGTTCATCTTCTTCGAAATCTTCATAATCCTCAAGTGTCAATAGCGACCCAAGTTCGTTTGGATTGTCTATATATATCTTGCAGATCCATCCGTCCCCTTCAGGTACATTATTAACAATATCTATATCGTCCTCTAAAACTGGGTTTACTTCGTATATTTCACCAGCAACTGGGGCGTATAGATAAAAGTTGCCACCAGTTTCAGTTTCAATTCTACCAATAATTTCTCCTTGTTCACATTCTTGTTCTGGAGAGATGTCTATATAAATAATCTCGCCGTATATGTGTTGTGCGCGTTCTGTGATGCCAATAGTTCCTTCCGTATCATCAACTTCAATCCATTCATGTGTAGTTGTATATTTCACTATGCTCAAAGTGTATTCCTCCGAAATTTTATACTCACTTTAAACTTGTTGATGTGATTCCAATGCTTTGAATCTGTTCTTGAAGAGTTGCTATTTCCGTTTGCTGAATCCGAATTGTGATATTCGGATTAGGATCATATTCAATGTTGATTACTTGACCACCTAAACGTTCACATAGGTTGACAACTACTCCTATACGATTGTAGGTGGTTTTCACCCGTAAGTCTTGATAATGTATCCGAGTAACTAAAGTAGCGTTTTCAATGCACAATCGTGCACAAGTGCCATACGCTCGTATCAGACCACCGACTCCAAGTTTTACTCCTCCATAATACCTTGCGATAATAATAATTGTATTCGATAATCCAGCGGAACGTATCGCAGCAAGAATAGGTGGACCCGCAGAATTTGTCGGTTCACCCGCATCTGTAGCATATTCTAATTTATCATCACCATTATTGAGACTATAGGCAAAGCAGTAATGGGTTGCTTGACGTATACGACCTTGGACATCAGATACAAAGGTTTTAGCCTCATCACGGTTTTGTATGGCAGTTGCATCACCATAAAACCGAGATTTCTTTACAACATATTTAGCAGTTGCGATCCCGATTATTGTCTGATATTCTCCTGACATAATTTACATTAGCGTTAGACCCAACTCTATACCTACTATATGACTGATAAGTCATCAATTGAGTTTGTTTTTTAATATACGTTCAAAAATCAATAACAATACATCAAAAGTGATTAAAAATCTTGTCCTATTGAAAAAGCGTAAACAGAAGTGCCTTGAACAATGTGAATTCTTTCGTCTTCAGCCACAGTCGGTGTAAACTGCGGGGTATAAGCAGCATTAAGTGTTATGTTTCCAAACTTTACACCAATTCCTACGCAGAGACCTTCCGCTTTCCAAGTTCTTTCTTCCATCATATAGTCCGCATCTTCTAATAGATATACTGAATCATATCGTTTATCGGTATCCCTGAGATATCCGATTCTACCGCCTATACGGTTATTGTACCATATTTCAACACCAAGGTTTGTTCGGATACCATCGCTAAATGGTGGATGTATATCCAAACCGAGACGTATCATAGTGTTTGAATAATCCAGTTGATATGCAAAACCTGCAATAACATCACGGTTTATTTTATCTGGAATGAAAGGATCTATGAATGACAATCCGTTGCTTAGATTTCGAACGACAACACCTGCATGAAAAGACTTGCCAAATTGTTGAATGAGACCAATATTATATGCGTAACCACGACCAAAATGTTCCTTATTGATTGAATCAGTCACCTTAGAACGTAACCACCTTGCATCAAATCCAACAGTAGTACCACCAAAGAGATTGATAGCGTATCCGATACCAAATGCCAGGTTATTTTCGGGAAAACTGTTGAGGGCTTTTCCTTCATGGTTAACACGTCGAAAACTACCTTCATGAACTAAGGATAATGCGGCACCGATTGTTCCATATTTTCCTATCGGGAATGCCCAATTGAGTGTTTCAATACCAGATGCTCGTTGTTCAAAACGGCTATAATCCTCGTAGTCAGCGTCAAAATTCGGTTTCGAAAGAAGGGCAATAGTCCGAGGGAAACGGGTCATGTGTATTACAAACCGATCTCCATCTGCAGCAATAATTCCTGCGGGATTGTTACCAAGTGCATTGGCTCCGCCAGTAGCACCAACAAAACTACCACCCATTCCACGATGATCAGCACCGTGTAATTGTTTGAGAAACCGATCTGCATCTGCCGTTAGGCGCACATCTGATGCAACTGTAGTTGGTATGAAACAAAAAAGAATTAGATAGAATATACAAAATGACGATAGAATATATTTACTATTGATATTCAATGTATAAATGAGAGAACAATCTATTTTTCTGTTCACTTTTCTTACTCCAAGACCTATGTAGGTCATTGTATACTTGAATGGAAGTGTGAATTTATGTGTCAATGTATGTGTTTGTGGGGTGTGAGTTATGTGGGTGTGGTAGAATCCTATATGGAACAGAGCGTTACCTGTGCGATAGCGTAATCTTCAGCATGTGAAAGACTAACAAAGGAACTAACAACTCCAAGTTCTAAAGCGCATTCCTTAACCTTTCCGTGTAGGATAAGGGTTGGTTTTCCAGAAGTGTCAGCACATATTTCTACATCTTGCCAATACATCCCAACCGTTAAACCAGTGCCAAGTGCTTTCAGTGTTGCTTCCTTCGCAGCGAACCGTGCGGCAAGTCTCCCATAACGGGTTGGTGTTTTTCCACAATATGTGAGTTCTTGATGTGTATAGACGCGTTGTTCAAACTTACTTCCCCAGCGTTGAGAAAGTTGTCTAATTCGTTCTACCTCAATAATATCTATGCCGATCCCTTGTATTTTATGTTGGAGCATCAAATTTTGTAAGTCGGTTTCCATTAACGATATAGAGCATCTGTTATACGTGCTGCGCGGGCAGCGGCTTTTACATCATGAACACGGACAATATCAACGCCATGCGTGATTGACCAGCACACCGTCGCCAGCGTACCTTCGACCCGTTCTGTTACAGGAAGATCTAACAAGTTGCCTATAAAGGCTTTACGCGATGTGCCAATTAATAATGGTTTGTTGAGGTGTTTGAATTCATCAAGGTGTTTTAAAATCTGTATATTCTGTTCCGTTGTTTTACCAAACCCGATTCCTGGGTCAATAATTATTTTATCAGCGTCAATACCTTTGTGTTCCGCGCTACTGATCCAATTCGCTAATTCTGTGTAAATATCTCTTACTACATCATTATATCTTGGATCTTGTTGCATGGTGCGAGGTGTTCCCTTCATGTGCATCAGAACTACACCCGCTTCCATTTCTGCTGCGACTTGTGCCATTGCAGTATCTCCCTGCAATGCTGTAATATCATTGATAATATGTGCTCCCACCTCAAGTGCTTGTTGTGCAACAACTGCTTTTGAAGAATCAATGGAGATTACTGTATCCAAATTTTCTGAAACGAGCGCGTCAATTACTGGTAATACTCTATCTAACTCTTCCTTTGCGGTAACTGGTTCTGCTCCTGGGCGAGACGACTCTCCACCGATGTCAATAATAGTGGCACCGTCTGCTACCATGGTTTTCGCATGTGATACAGCGGTTTCAAGGTTTAAGTAGGTTCCTCCATCCGAAAATGAATCAGGAGTTACATTCAAAACACCCATGATATGGGTATTCACACTAAAATTGAGTTGTTTGCCTCTGCAATTCATGTAAGGGATTTTACAGGCAACTGTGGTCGGGGTCCAAGGATATCTTCAATTTCTTCGGTTATAAGCGTTTCACGTTCTAACAGGGCATCTGCGAGCATTTTCAAACCATCAAGGTTCGTCTCAATTATATCTCTTGCCCTTTCGTAACATTCCATCACAATGTCATGCACTGCTTTATCGATTGCGATAGCGGTTTCTTCACTGTAATCTTGGTGAACAGCCAATTCTTTACCGAGGAAGACCTGTTCATCTCTTCTTCCGTAGGTCAACGGTCCTAATGGGCTCATTCCCCATTGGGTGACCATATGTCTTGCCAGACGTGTTGCCCGTTCAAAATCACTTTGTGCACCAGTAGTCTGTTCACCAAAGATAATCTCTTCTGCTACACGTCCACCCAAAAATACGATGATATCTGCAATGAGTTTCTTCCTATTAGGATTATGACGTTCTTCAAGTGGAAGGAGTGCGGTGACACCCAAAGCTCTGCCGCGTGGTACAATTGTACATTTATAGTTTGGATCACTTTCTGGGACAAAGTGCGATAGGATTGCATGTCCAGCTTCATGATAAGCAGTGATGCGTCTCTCTTCGTCACTAATGACCAAACTTCTACGTTCAGGTCCCATCATGACACGGTCTTTTGCTTCATCAAAGCATGCCATATCAATGTGTTCTTTGTCTTCCCTTGCTGCGAGGAGTGCGGCTTCGTTTGCCATATTTTTCAGGTCAGCACCCGAAAATCCTGGTGTTGCTTTCGCTAAAATTTCTAAGTTGACATCGTCTGCAATTTTAAAAGGTTCTTTTGTATGGACTTCAAGAATTGCTTTTCTACCCCGCACATCTGGCAAATCAACGATAATCTGACGATCAAATCTTCCGGGTCGTAATAATGCTGGATCCAACACATCCGGACGGTTTGTCGCTGCAATCATAATTACAGTTTCGGATTCCTCAAATCCTTGCATCTGAACAAGTAGGGCATTTAAGGTCTGTTCTCGCTCGTCGTGTCCACCACCGATACCTGCTCCCCGATGGCGACCAACTGCATCAAGTTCATCAATAAAAATAATGCATGGAGCATTTTTCTTACCTGTTTCAAACAGGTCTCGAACCCTTGAAGCACCAACACCAACAAACATCTCAACAAAATCGGAGCCACTGATACTAAAGAATGGGACATCTGCTTCACCTGCGACAGCTTTTGCCAACATCGTTTTCCCAGTTCCAGGAGGACCGACTAACAAAACACCTTTGGGTATTGTACCGCCGAGACGTTCATATTTTTTGGGGGCTTTAAGAAAATGGATTACCTCTTCAAGTGCCTCTTTTGCTTCATCGACTCCTGCGACATCTTCAAAGGTAACAGGTTTCTCGGTTTCGGTATGAAGTCTTGCCTTGCTTTTTCCAAAAGAAAGGGCACGGTTCCCACTGCCTTGCATCTGACGGGAAAGGAAAATCATTAAACCTAAGAAAATAAGTAAAGGTACTACTGTGGTGCCAATAACAAGCATCCAATCAGGAAAACCTGACCTGGGTTTGTTTCTATAACGTATCCCTCTTTGATCTAATAACTTTTGTAAACCATAATCTTCAACTGTGTCCCGACTGGCTTTAAATGCACCGCTCCACTTTTCTGGGAACATTACATTTTGAGATGTTTGTTCGGCTATATTTCTCTGATCTGCTATAATTCCTGGCACCACGCCATCACGGAACTTTCCTTCAACCCATTCGTCATCAAGAAGTAGATATCCTTCAATAGGATTTTCTTCATGTTGGATGTAGTAATGAAAATCGGAGGTTGCCATTTCGTAGACTTGGTCACTTCGATTGATAATTTGGTAAATGGCAACAACAACAACCAATCCCAAAATAAACCACACGAGCATGTTTTTTGTGTTCTTGTTCACAACCAATTGCCTCGTTTCTATAGAAAAAATACGGACTTTTTACGATACTGCAGACTATGGCATGCATCCATAGAACAACTCATAAGAGTATGTTCAAGCAGTGTTAGTGACAACTTGCTTGGTCTGTGTCTGTTATAGTAGTATGTATATTGTAATTTTCAACAAATTATAACACACTTTTCGCTTAATATCAACTGAATTTGAAAAAAACCTGTCATAGCAGTATTCTACGACTGAATCCTATGTTATCTGATTTCTGCTTTTTTATATGAAGGTTTGTCGTAAAAAATATAAAAGTTGGATCCTAACACTTTCAGAGTTTTCAGAGTCAGACGGAAAATTGAAGAATTTTGTAATGTGTCATGAACCTGTGTTGACACTGGATTATCAGGCTAATTATGACCAAATTAGTCGTGATTGACTCTGAAAATTCGGAATATTTTCCCTCTCAATAGAAAAGGTATTTGTAGGTGTGTCATGATAGTTCGCTTTCTGATTCGTGGGTCGGATTTTGCGAGCGACTCCCAGAACTGTTAACTTCAGAATACAATCCTTATCTAAATCGTTTGAACTGTCTGAATGGCTCTGATGAAGTAATACTTGCATCTATCAAGCAATTCCTATATGATGTAACACATGCCATTGTTGATATAAAAGTAAGAGGAAGAAATGAATGAGACAAAACCTTTTTGTTCCCAATAAAATGCCTTATGCCAAAGGGAAAAATAGACCAGATGTTGACTGCATTCTGTGTGGAATCGTAGAAAAAAATGAAAAAGTTGAATGCCTTGAAGTTCATCGCACTAATCTATTTGTTATTTCCCTGAATCTGTATCCGTATAGTCCAGGACATCTGTTGATTTTTCCAAAAAGGCATATTATTGATGTTCGAGAATTAAGTTCCGAGGAGGTGTTACATTTACATAATCTCCAATGCCTCAGTTTTGAAGTATTGACCCATGCTTATCAACCGCGTGGTTTTAATATAGGATATAACATGGGTGAGGCATCAGGGGCAAGTATACCACATTTACATCTGCATGTTGTTCCACGATACCCACGTGAATTAGGATTTATGGATGTAATTGGTGGGACGAGAATCATCATTGAAGATCCAAATGTTACACAAGAGAAACTATACGGAATCTTTCAAGAATTCACACAAACAACAGAAGGGAATACAAGATGTCAAGAGTAAGGGATTCGTCTAATCCTCTTTGGATGCATTGTTTCTCCGTTCTTGCCTTATCTGTTCTTGCCTATACCTTGTTTGCCAATACCGTTCAACAGAATCAGCAAGTTTTTCGTGTGCACGCATAATACGCCAAAAAACTACCATCCAAAAAATAACAAAACATAGACTGAGAATATACATAAACAGCATAAATAGTCCTTCCATAGTAAGTATCTACCTCCAGAAAAAATTAATAACTATTGTGATGTTCAAAGAAGAATTACACTCATGGTAGAAATGGTTCTAATGACAGTGAAGTCTTTCCTGTAATAAGTAGTTCGGCAATCAACTTGCCAGTAATAGGTGCCAAAAGAATTCCGTTTTTGAAGTGACCTGATGCCAACACAACGTTGTCATAACCGGGTAGATGTCCAAGACATGGACCTCTATTGTAATAAGGACGCAATCCTACCCATGTTTGAACGAAAGTGCTTTGTGCCAGTTCAGGGGCAATAGTTAGAGCAGCGTCAATCATCTGTTTAACTCCATCAACTGTTGGTGTTTTATCGTATCCTACATATTCCACTGTCGCACCCAAGAGAACTTTCCCATCTGTACGTGGCACTATGTAAATACCAACGCCATCTATAGTACGTTGAAATAGTTGTGGCATCGTTTCAAGTAGAACAATCTGCCCTTTAACTGGAGAAATTGAGATTGGCACATCAAGCATTGTTGTTAAGTTTCCTGTCCAACATCCTGCTGTTAATACAAAAGATTCGGCATATATAGTCTCACCGTTAACCACTGCACCACTAACACGACCATTTTCGCTGACAAATCCTGAAACTGGATTACCTAACAAAAATTGTGTGCCATGCTGTGCCGCACCCTTTGCAAGTGCAGATACCATCCTCGGGTTACGCACATGTCCATCTTCCGGAAATAGCACTGCCCCTGCAATATTATTTGAAACAGCGGGTTCTAATTCCAATGCTTGATCTGATGTTAATACCTCAGCAGTAAACCCTCTATTGACTCTTCGTTCAGCTAACCCTATGAGACCTGCAGCTTCCGATTCCTCAAAGTATACAGAGAGGGTTCCTGACTTTATAAATTCAATATCTATATTTGTCTTTTCTTTAAGTTCTGAGGCTAAGGAGGGATACATTGCCAGACTTGCCCGACATAACTCAGGATAAGGTTCATGTGTTGAGGCGTGTGATGTCAATATACCTGCCCCTGCCCATGATGATTCAGTACCAACCCGCGTTGCCTGTTCAATTACAAGAACATCTACCTGTTTTTTGGCGAGTTCATAAGCAATCGCACACCCAATAATTCCACCACCGATAATTACAACATCTGCTCTATTATTGCTCAAAATCTATCACATCTTTTCATCTTGACTTTCTACGTATACATAGTTTATCATGATGTATGGTATATGTCAATTTCTGCTTGGAGTCATTGGTAGATTCAGTTTGCAAATACATATAGAATATGTTAAAATTAACCATTGTAATCGTGGAAACCAAGGAATAGTATTCCTACTTGAAATTGGAGTTGACAGTCATAGCACCCAAAGCTAAAGCATTGGGCTTGCGCTTCGTAGCAGTTAGCGTTGTTTTCCGAAGAAAACACCCGTCTTATATCTGCTCCACAACGGGATCATAAGCAGCCCGTAATATATTGATAGCAGCGTTTATGTCTCTATCGTGGTGTGAACCACATTGTGAACATGTCCACTGTCTATCATTAAGAGAAAGTGTTTTGTTGTGAAATCCGCAATCCGAACAAGGTTTTGTCGTAGCTATCCAGCGTCCGATTTGAAGA
>JAJDWI010000061.1 GCA_022825665.1 Candidatus Poribacteria bacterium | reverse complement strand
TTTAGCCTCTCGGCATGCCCTGCCGCGAGGTCGACACAAGTGTCTGTCTGATAGTGAAGCCATCAGAAGTCTATATAGAGAGATTGCCACAGATTTCAGCAAAAGTCAAGGACTTTTTCAACAATGGAGACGTTAGCCGTTGGACATCCCAAAGCTAAAGCATTGGGTTTTGAACAGAACGTTTGATAAGTAGAGGTCGTAGTTGGCTGTCCCTATCTTTTTCAGAGGAAAGCACCGTCCATACGGCACGTATTCGGGCAAAGATATTACACGTCGTTGAACTGTTTGCTGTTAATACTTAGTCTGCGGCTTCGTCTTTAGAGGTAGGTTTCTCTGAAGGTGATTCCGAATCGTGAAACTTATACTTACCTGTTTTCCTCAATCTTTCCCCTACTTCTTGGTAATGAGCGAGTAATCGATAAAGATCGTGTCCACATTCTTCTGATATTTTCATCCGCATTTCCCGAACTTCCTTGACAACTTCGTTCATTTCTGTACTGCAAAGATCAATTTTCTTTTCCATTTTATGCGGCACCTCCTAAAGATTCAATTTGACCAGGATATTATAATTCTGTTATCCGTTGAAATGCAATGATTCTTGATAGTTATTTCAATTATCACTTTTTACATACCACAGAATATCCGTTATCCTTCTGCTGATCAAACTCTTCAATTTCACGTTTCTTATAGAAATGAAAATCTGTAAATCCTGCCTTTACAAGACTCTCCTTGAGTTCGTCTGGAGGTAGGTGCATATTGAAATAGTCGCACTTATAATGCTTTTGTGTTTCTAAATCGACTTTAATCCACTCACATTTTTCGACACCTGCATTTACGTCATATTCTGCTTTTTCAATAACATATACATTCTTCTTGATTTCACTCCGATTCTCACAAGGAAATTGCTGCTTTCTAATTTTTGGATTTGCATGCACAAAATACAATCTACCATTTGGTGTGAGTGCTTTATGGAGTCGGTTTAACAAAGACATTAATCCTTCCTTGGATTGATAGAAAAATGAACCCTCAAAAAATATAACAGAAAATGCCTCCTCAAAACACATTTCATTATAGTCACCTAATACATATTCAATTTTTAATCCTTCGTTCTTTGTGATTTTCTGTGCTTCAGTGAGGAAGTTTTGAGAAACATCCATTCCAACAACGTGATATCCACGTCTTGCAAATTCACGCGTATAACTCCCAATCCCGCAACCTGCATCCAATATTTTGTCATTTTTTGAAAGTTGTAGAACCTTTTGATAAAAAAGAAAGTGCTTACAGACAAAATCAGTTTCCTCGAAATTGTATCTTGCATGCTCAAGATACCAATTATCATATACCTTGTGTCCAAAATCTGTTCTATGAAATTCAGTGGGTAGGTTATTCATTTTTCCCTTTTATAGGAGCTAACACCTGTGCACTACGGGCAGGGACATAAAGTTGTAATAACTGTGTTTGTCCTCCCATCTCAATATCCTGCCACGGATAATGAACACTCTCAACGGCACCGAAACCACCATACTCTAAGTCATCACTGTTTAGGATAAGACGATATTCCGACTTCTCTGGTATTGGGATACGCCAATCTGTTACTGATTTAGTTGGATGAAAGTTGAAAGCAAACACAAGTCCGGCACGAGCGAATACGATCTGTTTTGCATCCTCGTGAATGAATAACAACTGAATATCCTCATCTGATAACAGATGGTAATGTGTATCAAGGTGTTGCATGGCGACATCAAAAGCGTTTAGGTGCTGGTAATAGAGAGTATCATCGTCAACTAAGTGCCACTGTCTACGAGCGTACCAATATGAATTATTGTTGCCTTCTCGCGGAAAATCAATCCACTCTGGGTGACCAAATTCATTTCCCATAAAGTTCAGATATCCTTCACCGCCTAAACTAAACGTAAGCAGACGGATCAACTTATGCAAAGCAACTCCGCGCGCAATCTTGAGATTAGAGGTGAAGACACTCATATTTGTGTAGAGTTCGGCATCCATTAGCTGCATGGCAAGTGTCTTATCCCCGACAATACTCTGGTCATGACTTTCAACATAAGCGATATGTTTTTCACCTTCACGACGGTTTCGCAGCATACTGTAAATCTCTCCTATATGCCAATCTTCGTCCTTTTTCTCTTTCAACAACCGAATCCAATAGTCTGGGATACCCATCGCAAGTCTATAGTCAAAGCCGAGTCCGCCTTCTTCAATTGGACGGGCAAGACCGGGCATTCCGCTCATATCTTCAGCAATGGAAATCGCGTTTGGGTTAACAGCATGCACAACCTCATTTGCTAACTTCAGATAAGTAACTGCGTCAGTATCAACATCATCACCAAAATAATCAGCATAACCAGAGAATTGCTTGCCAAGTCCGTGGTGTGTATAGAGCATACTTGTAACACCATCAAATCTGAATCCATCAAGTCGGTAGGTTTCCATCCAATAGCGAATGTTACTCAGGAGAAATCGTTGTACTTCATATTTGCTATAATCGAAACACAATGAATCCCAAGCGATATGTTCACCTTTAGCACCAGCATGAAAATAGTGATGATCTGTTCCATCAAAACGATTCAACCCTTCATTGATGTTTTTAACTGCATGACTATGCACCAGATCCATAATGACAAGTAAACCCATGCCATGTGCTGTATCGATTAATTCTTTCAATTCTTCGGGTGTTCCAAACCGGCTTGAAACAGCGAAAAAGTTACTGACATGGTAACCAAAACTTGCATAATAAGGATGCTCCATGATTGCCATGAGTTGTACTGCGTTGTAACCTAAGTCCGCAATTCGCGGCAACACGTTATGTGTGAATTCAACAAACGTTCCAACCTTTTCTGCTTCTTGTGCCATGCCGACATGTGCTTCGTATATCCTGAGTCCTTGATTGCTGATGTCAAATTTGGGAGCGTCATGTTGCCATTGATATGGATTCGGCGGTTTCCAATATTGTCCTGTAAATTCAGTTTCACTTTCCTGAATAACGCGTTGAATATAGGCAGGAATTCTATCAAATCCACCGAGTTCTGATACGACATGCACCTTAACTCTACTTTCGTGTGTCAATTGGTCAGAATAGTCTTTGTCCGATAGAAAATGATGCCATATACCCCATTCATTAACAGACATCTGGTTTGCATCTCTGTTCCACTCGTTAAAATCCCCTATGAGAGAGAGGGATTCTGCCCCTGGTGCCCATTCTCGATACCAAACCCCTGTATCACCATCCTTTTCACCACGGTTGAAACCGAAATAATGATGTCCTTGACTTATTTCGCCTAATATCCCACCGTTTAATTCTATCTGTGTTTTAGTCTTATGAAAGTGTGAGTGCCTTTCACGCAATTGGTCGGCATAGGGCTTTAGCAGCGGATCAAGTTTTATAAGAGATGTTCCGTTAGATTGCTTTCTCATTGTTGAATTTGTAGAATTATGTGTGTTTAAGGTTTAGGGTTCTTAGTAGGATAGGATATTTGACAATTTGCATTTTCTACAGAATGGTAAAACGATAATATTAGTCCATCCTGATTACAGGAAATAATATATCGATTTCTTTTACTACTTCTGCTTTACTGAGCGAGGCGAGTCTTTGGAATTCTTCATCGGATAGATACTCAAACAAAATATTGATATGTTCATGCAATTTCACTGTACTTTCTGTTATACCTGTATCAGTAGGTGAGTCAAAATCAACAGTATACTCATTTCCATAGGTATCAGTTATTTGAAGACCACCTCTTTTACCACCTTCTGGAAAATGAAATGATCCATCTGTCTCCATGATCCATTCGTCCCCAACAATCGGTTTAATAGATTGGATTCCGAATGCCATTGGTGGGAGTTTAGTGTTTGGACCTGGGGGAGTGTTCTTGACCTTTTCAATATATGTCTCAACACTGTTTTTGGTAAGTCTCTTGCTAAGTGTCTCAAGGTACTGGAGTATTTTTTTACGGCTCTTTGCTGGTATATCTGCAAGTTTGGTTTTAGCTATAAGTGCGAGAAGGCTAAAATGCATTCGGTATGGTCTGATATCAAAAACCTTATCAACCCCAAACGGTTCTCTAAAAACCAGTTCAGGGTTATCGCGATATAGCGACATATTATGTGCCTCTAACTGAAGAAGTTCACGTTTTGGGAGCTTGTATTTACCTAAATCAGATTGTTTAACTCCCTCTGTAATTGAACTGATGTATTCAGTATAGCTTTTTTGTTGTTTTGCTGTAAGTTTACCAGAATAAGAATAAATAGGTGCATATAACTCTCGGGTTTTCGCATAACTTTTCTGACGTTGTGTATGCCAAAAAAAGACTCCACCACATGCAATGATGACACCTATGATACTTAATAATAGAAGTCGATTTTTATTCATGCGAATTCATCTTTCTGGTGATAATCTATATATCTATGATACAAATTTATTTGCCGTTTGTCAATGAAGATTATTGGTCTGACACAGTATAAGGTTACACCCAGCATAACTTATTTCTTGTAGTAGAATCCGTAATTATTTACACACTACGGTAGGTTCGGTTTCCTAACCAATGCAGAATGCCAAACGCGCATTCTGCCATAGGCATCAATTTAAGGACGAAATGCGTTCGTAGTCGTGCAATTCATTGCGCCTCTCACCTTATCGTAGGGGCGAGGTCCCTTCGCCCGCAGGACATGAATATCGGGCGGGGAAACCCCGCCCCTACGAACGGGACGTGCCCAAACCCTGATAACCCCCTCGCCCGCATACACGTATACATGTATACACGTACACACCTCACCAAAAAACTCTTCTCTTATCC
>JAJDWI010000071.1 GCA_022825665.1 Candidatus Poribacteria bacterium | reverse complement strand
ACCAGATAAACTACAAACACCCAAACCTATCAAGTATAATACAAACAGACTAAAACAAACAACCTGTAAAACTGGAGTGGAAAATGCTAAAACAATTATCTCCCGAACAACAATATGAACTGGATCGCAAGATACTCGACCGACTATTATCTAAACAACTTATTATATCTCAGGAGGAAAAAACTGACCGAGTAAATCCTGAGGAACAAGAAAAACTAACGAAAGAAATAGTTGAATTTGAAACACGTATCAACAAAAAACGAACCCATTCATCAAAACGATATATAATACATTAGACGAAACCGAAAAACAAAAAAAATAAAAAATTTCTATGCTCGCAAAAACACCTCTAAACCCATACAGTGCCTATCCTAAGAGCCAATTTAGCAATAATACCACGATAATACCAAATGGTATTATTTGGTATCATTTATTTTCGCCCAAATAGGAGGACAAACCAATGATGTTACAAGAAAAACATAAAGAATTTGCTGTCAAATCATTACTATATACCTTTCGCCTCTCCGAGGCTTTAGCAAGGTATATTTCAGCACCAGCGGTGCGGAAGGTGTGTAGAACATAATAATGCTAAAACCCAAAGCACCAGCGGTGCGAAAGGTGTATCGTCTAAAATTCGTCGGATAAGGAACTACCACAAGAGACAGAGACATGTTCTTAAATTGACACCAATAGGTACAGTTTTCAAACCGAACTATGTAGCACAAACTGTTAGTTTGCAAATTTGCACATCACAAGCTGACAGTTTTCGCTACAAAAAATATTCAATACCGAATCACAACGTTAACATAAGAAACGATTCTCAGTTCGCGAATCCTAATTGGGAGAGGTTATGTTAGAAAAATTATTCCGTTTAAAAGAAAACGGGACATCCGTTAGACGAGAAATTGTAGCGGGTTTTACAACTTTTACGACTTTATCATACATAATATTTGTGCAGCCTACGCTTCTGTCAATTGCTGGAATGGACAGTGGAGCAGTAATGGTTGCAACCTGTCTTTCAAGTGCTGGTGCAACAATCCTCATGGCATTCATGACCAATTATCCTGTTGCACTTGCACCCGGAATGGGGATTAATGCTTATTTTGTCTTTAGCGTTTGCAATCCTGCAGCATTAGGACTGGCTTGGCAAGATGCATTAGGGATTGTTTTTATTTCAGGCATGTTATTCGTTATCCTTTCATTTGTAGGACTACGAGAAGCAGTTATGAATGCATTGCCATCTGCCCTTCATAACGCAATCGCTGTAGGCATTGGGTTGTTTATTGCCTTTATTGGATTACAGATGAGTGGAATCATTACTATTCATGGAACAACGTATGTAACTCTTGGAGATATACATTCAACGCCTGTGTTGGTCTCAATATTTGGAATTTTAGTTATATTGACCCTTTTGGTACTTAGAGTTCGCGGGGCAATCCTAATGGGGATACTCGCGACAACTGTAGTCGCTCTAATTGTAGGAACTGTTAAATTTGTTCCTGTTACTGAATGGGTATCTGCACCACCATCAATAGAGCCAACGCTTTTTAAATTTAGCTTCAAAGAAATATTCAGTAAAATAGAACTGATCCCTATCATTTTTGTGTTCTTTTCCGTTGATATGTTTGATAGTATTGGGACGTTAACTGCTACTGGACACGAAGCAGATTTACTGGAAGATGGTAAACTATCAAAAGCACGTCAAGCACTATTGACTGATGCAATCGGTTCAGTAGGAGGTGCATGTCTTGGTACTTCCACAGTAACCTGTTACATTGAAAGTGCTTCTGGTATTGCTGAAGGGGGGCGGACAGGATTAACTTCAGTTGTAGTTGGTATTTTAATGCTGTTAGCCATGTTTTTCTCACCATTGATTGAAATCGTGGGTGGAGATGTTCTTTCGACTACGACTACAGCAATCAATGGAAATCCAACAACAATAACTACTCTACTTCACCCAATTATTGGTCCTGCATTAATAGCTGTAGGATGCTTGATGTTGAAAGATCTAATCAATATCAACTGGGACGATTTTACTGAATCTATTCCTGCTGCATTGACTGTATTTATGATGCCTCTGTCCTTCAGTATTACTGAAGGAATTGCATTCGGGTTCATTTCTATTTCATTTCTAAAATTAGTCACCGGTCGTCATAAAGAAGTAAACCCACTCGTCCACTATTTTGCTATTTTCTTTATCGCTCGATACATCGGTTTTGCATAAATAATAAGATGTGATAGAACGCAATACTGACTATAGTCATCTTTACTTGACTGTATACGCGTATATATAAATCATAGGAGTATCCGCTAATATGATTCGGATTATTATAGGTCCTGATGCTATCAAAAGAAAGGGATTAGATACGGTCACAAAATCAATAGTTAAGGAAAGCCACAAATTGTCTGATGAAAATGGTTGTGAAATCATATTTCTTGATGGCATACAGAATACCGATATAAATTATATGTTGCGGAACTTGATAAGATTATTGGATATGCCTTTGATAATTATGACACGAGTTAACTCTGAAGATATCAACAAAACTGTAGATCGGAAAGGGAACGAATTGGATAGAACCCTAAAAGTTACCTGATACGACTTCCTGTAGTGTCATAGTACCCACTACCTAAAGGTAGGGGCTTGTGTTTCCTTGACAACAGCCGATCTGAGCTACGTGTTACGTTGTCTCCACTTTAGGCAGCTAAGCCTGCCTGTTTGATATTGATAGCAGCGTTTATGTCTCTGTCGT
>JAJDWI010000099.1 GCA_022825665.1 Candidatus Poribacteria bacterium | reverse complement strand
CGTTACGCACTAAATTGACGCTTATGGCAGAATGCGCGTTTGGCATTCTGCATTGGTTAGGAAACCGCACCTACCGAAATTGGGAATGTAGAAATTACCGAATTAATAAATTAATCTTCATCAAAGCGCGCCTACAAGTTTTGGGGACATTAATATTACCGAAAGAATAAATTAATCTTCATCAAAGCGCGCCTACCGTTTTGTGCGTAAGTCCTGTAGTTATATAACAATGGAAGGTATTGTAATGGTCATAAAGCTGAATGTTTATAAAAAGATTGTCGTCTGTCTGATACTTTATTTTTTTGTTATGTTTTCAGGTTGTAGTGATAAGCAGAACAAGGAATGGTATACAATTTATGGTGGTGTAATAGGAGGGAGTTTTTCACAATTTGCGAATGGTGTAAACCATATAGTCAATCACAAAGAGACAGATATAAAAATCTCGGTTGTTGCATCTGCTGGTTCAATTGAAAACACGCGGCGTGTGAACAAAGAGGAAAACGCGCTTGGAGTTGTATTTGCGTCAGAGAGTTCACTGGGTTATCATGGACAGGAAGCGTTTGCTAATGAGGATCCAAAAACGAATATACGAATGGTGACACTACTTTATTATGCCTATGGTCAGTTCTCAACGCTTGAGAATAGTCATATTCATCAGTTTGAAGACATTGTAGGAGAAAAAATAGCCTGTGGCACGACTGGTTCAGGTACTGCAAAAACACTTGAAAGGCTTGCTATATCTGCTGGTATTTGGGAAAAATTCACACCAATCTATAGGGGAGGTACTGCTGGTGCACAAACTCTTCAGGATGGACAAGTAAACGGATTTTTTTGGCTTGTCAGTGTTCCAAACAGTGCTATTATTGAGTTGACAGCAATAAAACATATCAGAATGCTCGATCTTGATACACCTGCCAAAAAGTATGGATTCTATGAAAAATATCCGTTCTATTTCCCAACAAAGTTACCTGAAGGAGCGTATGAAGGAAAGGTTGAACCGGTGAGAACGATTGCTATGCCGACGGTTCTTATTGCTAACAAAGCAGTACCAGCGGAAACGGTCTATAGAATACTCAAACATGTCTATGCTGAAGAGGGACATAAGCAAATGCTTCAAACAAATCAAGCGGCATCAGATATGACAGTAGAGAATGCACATCATGCATTTGTTATACCACTCCACAACGGAGCATATAAGTTTTGGAATGAACAAGGGGTTGAAATTCCTGAACGCGCGATGCCAGTGGATTAGCAGAATTTATAGTGACCATCATAATTAAAGAGACATTTTTTGTATTTTGTTATAGAATGTATCTATTATGGCATATTCAACAGATTTACGTAAACGCGTTTTAGATTTTATTGAAGCTGGCGGGAAAAAAGCCGAAGCTGCCCGTCGTTTTTCGCTGAATCGTTCAACGATTTATAGATGGTTAGCCGCTGAAGACCCGCTTGCGACCCAAAAACCGGGTCCCAAAAACCTGAGAGTGCTTGACGAGGCAGCACTGAAAAAACATGTCGCTGATTTCCCAGACTTCACGCAAAACGAACGCGCCTCACATTTCGGCGTTTCAGTGTCTTCTATAGCCTATGGGTTGCGGAAACTCGGCATCACACGAAAAAAAAACTATCGGATATAAGGAGCGGTGCGATGAGAAGCGTGAAGTCTACCTTCAGGCACTTACCGACAAATGTGCTGCTGGTAAAGAGATAGTTTATGTTGATGAATGCGGTTTTCGTGCTGAAAGTTATAGGCATCATGGGTATGCTCCCAAAGGTGAATGTGTCTTCGGTTTGATCTCAGGCACAAGGACACGAACAACGACGCTGGTTGCCGCGCGTATCGGTTCGGCTTTTACGGCACCTTGTTTGTTTGATGGGAGCTGCGATGCTGCGTGTTTCAATGCATGGCTTGAAACCTATTTATGTCCACGGCTGTCTGCCTCAGACGTGGTTGTTCTTGATAATGCGAAGATCCACAAGACGCTTCGGACGCGTGAGCTAATAGAAGCAGCGGGAGCAGAGGTATTGTTTTTGCCACCTTATTCACCGGACTACAACCCGATTGAACACGACTTTGCGAATATCAAACGCCTCAGAGAATACAATGCTGATAAAACCATCGATGAAGTTATAAACATGTATCATTAATTCTAAAGTTTACTATAGTTGCCTTTTTTGCAAATTTGCATTACAAATCGGAATATGATATAATTTACATATAATAACATTGTGGGGTGCTCTTATCTTAATAAAGAGCTGAGAAAACACCCATTGAACCTGATCTGGGTCATGCCAGCGTAGGGAAATATGAAGTAGAGATGAGAATCTTCTCCTTCCAATAGCGACTTTAGCAATTGTTTAGAAAATCGTTAATACTGCAATTGCGCCTCTCTTTTGAAGAGATAATGAGCCGTTTCCTTTTGGTAAATCCATAAGTGTGGATATAACCACTGGCATATTCAGTATACCAAAATGGAAGATGGCTTTTTTGCTGTAAATTTCAGATGCAGACGTTTATCAAATACGTGCTACCAGTGCTTATACTGTTGGGAGTGTTGGGAATATGGGAGTTTGCAGTACATTATTTCAAGATAGAACATTTTATTCTGCCACCACCTTCAAAAATAGTGGTAACTCTATACGAAGAATACGAACGATTATTGAAGCACTCTTGGGTAACGTTACAAGAAATGCTTCTGGGATTTTTGCTGGCAGTAAGTTTTGGTGTTCCCTTGGCGATTCTGATGTTTGAGTTTCCGACTTTGGAGAAAGCATTCTATCCTTATGTTATTGGTTCACAAACAGTACCTGTTTTTGCGATTGCCCCGCTTTTAGTGACATGGTTGGGTTTTGGGATTGCATCAAAAGTAATGATGGCTGCCATTATTGTTTTTTTCGCAATTGTTCTAAATACATTAGATGGATTAAAGTCTACCGACCCAGATACAGTGAACCTATTTAGGATTTTACGAGCAACGCGTTGGCAAATCCTATGGAAAGTCCGTATTCCTTCTGCTTTGCCATTTATCTTCTCAGGTGCAAAGATCGGAATATCAATATCCACGATTGGCGCGGTAATAGGTGAATGGGTTGGATCAAGTGCTGGACTTGGTCATCTGATGTTATATGCTAATTCTAATGTTGAGGTGTCACTTGTTTTTGCAGCTATATTTTGCTTAGCTTTTTTAGGGGTAAGCCTATTCGCACTGATGTCGTTACTGGAACGGTATGCAATGCCGTGGCGACGACATCAAAATAACATGCAAGATATTCGATAAGTGTCTTCATCGTTGCAAAGAGATATTAAAAGATAAACAATATTGACAATACTATCAACACTACATTGTTATATTTAAATAGGAGGAATTTCTGATGAAAAAGAGTTTATGTTCTACTCTTATCTTGTCTCTGTTTTTGGTTTCTGTGTTCTGTCTATCCCCGTGCATTGCCCAAGAATATATTAAGGGTCCATGGCTTTGGATGATTGTACCAACCGAACCGGGAGAGGGAGGCGCGCTTTCCACTGATGTGGATTCACTTGCAATCGCCAGTAATGGTGACATCACGGAGAAAGATGTTGCGACTAACGGAGCAATCGCTGGAAACTTCGTCGGTGAATATGCGTGGACCCTTGATGAACTGCGTTTTAGAGGTATTGTGAATACCTATGATTTTGTTGGTGAAATTGACAACCTTACAGATCTGTTTGATAAAATTGGGTGGTCAGATGGTGAAGTGGTAGATCATACATCCTATGCTTTGATTACGCTTGAATCCGAGAATGTACAGAATGATGTGACGATGAGAGTTGGCAGCGATGATTCTGTAAAAGTGTGGCTTAACGGTGAAGTAGTGCATAAAAACCCAGTCGACCGGAGTACAGGTGGTTATGAGGATTCATTTCAAGTTAATTTAAAGCAGGGAGATAATTTGCTGCTTGTGAAGGTAAGTCAGTCATGGGGAAATTGGGGTATGTTTGTCGGTGTGGCTGCTGATGTGAAAGCGAGTTATAAAGCTCCAATATCAGAATTGGAGTCAGAATTGGAGAAAGTCACGCTGCTTCTTGACTGGTTCCCCAACGTAGATCATGCACCACTATATGTTGCACAAGAAAAAAAGTTATTTGCTAAACATGGCTTAGCGGTTGATTTACGCTGGGGTGGAGATCCAGATGCACCATTGAAACTTGTTGCAGCTGGCAAAGCACAGTTTGCTGTCAGTTATCAACAGAGTGTTACGATTGGGCGGGCAAGTAAAGAAGAATTACCCGTAAAATCTATTGGTTTACTCGTTGAACACCCACTTAATACGATTACTTTTCTGAAGAAGTCAGGCATAAAAACACCTGCCGATTTCAAAGGTAAAACAATTGGTTATACAGTAGCACCACTGGATGTGCTTCTGTTTAATGCAATCGCTGCAAATGCTGGATTAACCGAAGATGAATATAAATTAGTCAATATAGGTACGAATATTATAGCACCTCTCATGAGTGGTCAGATTGATGCAGTTATTGGACCTTTTCGGAACTACGAAGTTAACCTGTTGAAACTTGAGGGTGCAGAAGCGGGATTTTTTGCTCTTGAGAAACACGGTATACCGGACTATTATGAGTTAGTTATTATAACCAATGACAAATATTTGGATGATAATACAAAAACTGCCAAAAACCTGATGATGGCAATTCAGGAAGCAATTCAATTTACGAAAAAGAATCCTGATACTGCACTTCAACTCTTTTTTCAAGCTAATCCTGATGCAAAGAAAGAATTAGAAACACTTGCGTTTCGGGATACGGTGGATCTATTCGCGTCAACACAGGTTCAATCTAAAGAAAAATGGGAAGCTTTTGCGAAGTTCGCTCTTGAGAAGAAATTGATCTCAAAAGCCGTCAAAATAGAAGATCTATTCGTAAATATATTGGGAGAAAAACCTACTTCGCCAAAAAGTGAATGATAAACAAAAAGATCATCATCATCGGTGGGGGTGTGATTGGACTTGGTATCGGTTGGCAGCTTGCTAAAGCAGGTGCCTCCGTTAGTCTATTTGAACGCGACCAAGTTGGACGCGGTGCCTCATGGGCAGCCGCGGGAATGCTTGCACCACTTGCCGAAGCACATACTGAAGAAACGGAACTATTGGAATTAGGGGTGAAGAGTTTATCCCTCTATCCGCAATGGGTTGACGAGTTAGAAACAGATGCACAGATATGCATAGACTATCGTGTAGATGGAACGCTGATAGTCGGATTAGAACCCGATGATACGCATCAACTCAGCCATCTTTACGCTGCCCAACAACAGATGGATTTGGATGTGAATTGGTTGACTGGAGGAGAGGCGCGTGAAATTGAGCCAACACTCTCACCACGTGTTACGGCAGCAATTCACTGTGTGAGTGATCATCAAGTTGATAACAGAAAGATGGTTAATGCACTCCAACGTGCATATTTGACATGTGGAGGGGTGTTGCAAGAAAATAGTTCTGTGGAAGGCATTGTGATTAAGGACGGAACATTAACAGGTGTTTCGGCAGAAGATGGCACACAGAAATGTGATGTAGTTGTTCTTGCAGCAGGATGTTGGTCTACACAGATTAAAGGGATACCTGAATCAGTTCGTCCTCCGATTCGTCCTGTTAAAGGTCAGATGTTAGCATTACAGATGGAAGAAGGAGTTGAAGTAAAAACAGTCATTCGGACAGTCAGAGCGAAGTATCCTACGTCTGTTTATCTTGTACCACGTAATGATGGTAGACTTATCGTCGGGGCTACCAGTGAGGAGATGGGTTTTGATACACGTTTGACTGTAGGTGGTATATTTGAACTTCTACGTGGGGCATGGGAAGCAGTGCCTGGGGTTTATGAACTGCCAATTTTGGATACATGGGCAGGATTACGTCCCGGTAGTAGGGACAACGCACCTGTGCTCGGTAAAACTCCCATTGAAAATCTCATATACGCAACAGGACATTATCGTAACGGTATCTTACTGACACCTATAACTGCCTATGAAATATCCAAACTGATTATGACTGATGAAACTTCAGAAGCAATAGAACCGTTCCAGTTAAGCCGATTTATCAAGCAATAGACACAATTAGCATAAAATATATATTTGAAAATGAAAATACAAGTTAATGGCGAAGACAGAGATGTTCGTGAAAATTTGAATATCACTGAATTGTTGATAGAATTGGATATAGATCCAGAACAATCTGGTATTGCTATAGCGTTGGATCGTGAGGTAGTTCCTAAATCAGCGTGGAAAACCACAGAAGTTCTTGAGGATAGCCATGTTGAGATAATCCGTGCTGTTCAAGGGGGTTAGCAATATAGTTCTGTACTTATACTGTATTAGTTTATCAATGTGATTGAATAACATTGATAAAGAGATGTTGAGGTGCTATACTAATAAACATTGCAGAACTAATAGTGTAGGTGGATAGTGAAAAGCAGAGAAGAACGATGGATTCAACGTGCAAATAGTTTTGAAAGGGCATTATCTCGTCTAAGAGCCGCCATCACACTTGCTGAGGAACGCGAACTTTCAGACTTGGAATCACAGGGACTGATACAAGGTTTTGAATACACACATGAACTCGCTTGGAAAACAATGAAGAATTTCTTTGAGGCACAAGGAACAACAAATTTGTACGGTTCTCGTGATACTACACGCGTTGCATTTAGGAATGGACTGATTGAAAACGGGGAGGTATGGATGGACATGATTGAAAAACGCAACCTAACTACACATACTTATGATGAAGATATTGCTAATGAAGTTGTGATGACCATACGTAATTCATATTTCCATGAATTTGAAAGATTGCTTATTCGTTTACAACAGATACAGGAACACGGATCTGAAACATGAAATACGGTTTGTCGGACGAAACAGTTCAGAAGATACACAGTGTATTCGCTCAATATCCGCAGGTGGAAGAGGCAGTATTGTATGGTTCTCGTGCAAGAGGGGACTACAAAAACGGTTCAGATATTGACCTGACACTACAAGGTGACGATACACTGACACATACAGTACTCTCCAAGATCGCAATTGACATTGACGATCTGCTGTTGCCGTATACTATTGATCTATCTATCTTTACAAAAATTAGTAACGCGGATCTACTTATTCAAATTAAACATGCTGGTATAACATTTTATAAGAAACAAGTTGATGCAAGAACTTAAAATCGCAGAACAATCATATATCTCAAGGTTACTTATAGGCACAGCGGGGTATCCGAATTTTCATATCATGACTAAGGCGATTGAAGCAAGCGGCGCAGAAATTGCCACAGTGTCTATGCGCCGTGTAAAATTTACGGATACATCTGGTGAAAACCTATTTGCACTTCTACGTGAACGTGATATTACAATACTACCAAATACTGCAGGATGTTTTACTGCAAAGGATGCAATTCTGACAGCACAACTTGCTCAGGAGGCACTTGAAACTTCACTCATTAAACTGGAAGTTATCGGTGATGAACAGACTCTATTTCCTGATGTGGAACAACTCCTTAGTGCCGCTGAAACTTTGGTGAAGGATGGATTTATTGTACTACCCTATTGTAATGACGATCCGATTACGTGTAAGAAGTTGGAAGATCTTGGTTGTGCTGCGGTGATGCCTTTAGGTGCTCCAATAGGATCAGGTATGGGTATTCGAAACCCATATAATATTCAGATTATCCGTGACAGTGTGAAAGTCCCGCTGATTGTTGATGCTGGCGTTGGAACGGCTTCTGATGCTGCGATAGCGATGGAATTAGGATGTGATGCAGTTCTTCTAAACACTGCTGTTGCTAAGGCACACCGTCCCGTGTTGATGGCAGAAGCGATGAAGAAAGCAATTGAGGCAGGTAGAGCAGCATATTTAGCAGGTCGTATTCCTCGTAAACTTTATGCGACTGCTTCAAGTCCACAAGATGGAATGATTGAGTAGAAATATGGTATAGGATAAAGATATATCTGCTATAATGCCTGAAAAGGTATGTTAAGATCAAACGAGAGCGAAAACCATTAGCTTAAAAATTTACCTTGATACATGCTGTTTATGTCGTCCGTTCAATGATCAATCACAAGAACGGATTCGTAGCGAGACTGATGCTGTTGAAACTATATTACAACGTTTCGTCACGGGACAATGGAAGTGGATTGTCAGCGAAGTTTTGGAGCATGAAATCAACATGAACCCAAACTGGATTCAACGGGATAGAATGATATCTCTTATAAATTCTGGGAATCAATATGTTCTAATGGGAGAAAATGTAAGGTTAAGGGGTAAAGAAATTGAGGCAATAGGAATCAAGCATTTTGATTCGTTGCATCTTGCATGTGCAGAGAGTGCCCAGGCAGATATGTTTCTTACAACAGATGATAGACTTCATAGAAGAGCAAACAGATATTCATCTAAATTACAGGTCCGAGTTTTAAATCCGATTCAGTGTATGCAGGAGATTGATCGCAATGAGTATTGAAAAAATGACTGACTTTGAAGTGTATAGACTTGGGATTGAGACCCTTGCTGGCAAACTTGGAACTAAAGGTGTTCATCGGTTTCTAAGTTTGTGTGGACCATGTACAGGTGACTATACTGTTGACCGACATGAATGGATTGATGACATATCTGAACTTGATACTATTGTTGAAGAGATTCAGCAAGAACGTGAACGTAAAAGTACTTACGGCAAAATCACAGCCATGAGACGTACTTCTTACGACTATAATAAAGAAATGATTTCACAGCAAATACATAAAATGACAGATAAAGAAATTCATGCATTGGGACTTAGTATTCTTATAGAGAAACTAAGTATAGCGGGTATGCCACGGTTCATCAGACTTTGCTCACAGCAAACAGGAATTTATGCAATTGATCCTCAAAAACTTTCTGGTCTTGATATTGAAGGTATCATTCAAGAAGTTATACAGAATAAACATCTAAAAAATGAAGTTTAGGTAGATTTCCTGTATCATTATTTAGACACAATTTACAGCATTAAAGCTGGAGTAGTCAGGTGAGAATAAAACATCTATCTTTTTGGTATTGTATTTGTATCGGTTTACTATTCGTTGGACACCTACAACTGACTCATGCACAATCGGATAGTGAATTTGAACCGGACCTGTTTCAACTTGAACCTAACCCCCCTGAACCGAAATCTGATCCCGCCAAACTGACTATAAATTCATATATCAACAACACATACAACAATCACATTGAACTCGGTTTGAGCGTTGACCCTTATACGAGCAGCCTTGCTGGGAAGGAGAGTCCGCAACTTAAAGGGTTAATCAACGGTGTTGGCTTAGATTTGGCAGGGGAACTCCCTATTGTCAATAACATCCTCCGACTTAAACTACAGTATGCACCACAATATGAAAACTACATAGGAGAATCGGGAAATCTCAATGAATTTGATAAGTTTAGTGATGTTATGTCAACAGAGCTGAGTTATCGTCCATTTTCAAATTTGCCTGAATTTGTTGCTTCACATCAATTTCATAGACTTGTTCGCACACTGGATGTTTATAACAACACAGAACGTCAGTTGGGTTTACGTTTTGGTCGTATTTTAGAATACAATATCAGAATCCACCGATTTGACGATACAAATCAACTTCGAGAAGATTTTTTGCTGATCGGTTCCACGAATCATAAAGTAACAACTCGTCTTCAATTTGGATTGCTGAAACAGATGTTAGGTAAGGTGGAATATTCATTAGAAAACAGCATCTATCAAACAAATTTGAACAATTTAATATTAGGCGTTACTGGACTGGATATCGGGGAAAGTCGAATAGATTTGCGACATTTTGGTGCAATAAAATTGTTACAAACAGTTTCAGATTATATTGTATTTCAAGAGGAAATCAATCTTTATATGAATCGTTCTAATGTTGATTTCTATAAATTCATAAGTACTGAAGCAGCGTTGAATACATTTATTAAGTTAGATACAGAAAATTGGATTCGGTTCCGTTTTTCTCGTGTTTGGTTGGAATTTGATGACCGTCAAATACGGGACGAGACTGGTCGTATTCAAGATGGAGCAGATAACAGAAGTGATACACAATACGGTTTTTCAACACAGTTTAATTGGAAGTTCACACCAAATACAACATTGCAAGGGGAGTATCAATTCACGCAAAATAACACCAATGAATTAGACCCGATACTTGATTTTCTAAACTATAATCATAATATTTTCAGTGTATCGTTGCGTGAAAGATTTTAACTTAATCGCGACGATACTCACTGATAGTCGGGAATCTGAGTTCCTTCCCACATCACTGAATGTCACATTAGTTATTATGGTAAAATGCGTAATTACTTGGACGCTTTGATAGGTTCGGTTTCCTAACCGAACTTGTGTAAATAGTGCGGTTAGATGAAGATTAAGAAATAAATTCGGTAAGTTATTATTGAAGTCCAGCGCGCTTACAAAGCGCGCCTACAGGTTTGAGGACATTAATATTACCGAAAGAATAAATTAATCTTCATGAAACCGCACCTACCAAGGAGTGTGAACATATTTTTGGATTTCACTATAAGTTTACGATAATAAGGAATTTACGATTCAACTGTGTCCCCTAAACCAGTTATGACATAAACGGATTTCAGGTTAAGATAATGAAAGGAAATATGACATTAGCACAAGTTAAATCTTTAGTTGAATCTCGCGGAATTGAGTTTTTTCTCTGCTCATTTGTAGAGATGAGTGGGGCACCGAAAGCAAAGGTTATTCCAGCAACACACCTTGATGATATGGCAATAGAAGGTGCAGGATTTGGTGGTTTTGCAGCTGGAAATATAGGACAAGGACCACATGACCCAGAGATGGCAAGTATCCCTGACTTTAATTCACTTACTATTGTCCCGTGGCGGGAGAACTTAGCTTGGGTTGCGGGAGATATGTATGTTGAAGGAGTATCTTGGCACTATTGTCCACGAACCATATTGCGGCAACAATTAGAAAAAGCTAAGCAGAAAGGTTACGTCTTTAACGTCGGTATTGAGGCAGAATTCATGTTATTGGAGAAGGATGAAGACGGTCAATATACACCCTGGGATTCGCTTGATACTTTGGATAAACCTTGTTATGACTTAAAGGCGTTGTACCGTAATCTTGATATGATGACAGGTCTGATAAGATATATGCAAGAATTGGAATGGGAACCGTACGCAAATGACCATGAAGATGGAACCTGTCAATATGAAGTCAACTGGACATATTCCGATGCACTTACCACTGCAGACCGACATACCTTTTTCAAATGGATGGTCAAAACACTTGCTGAAGAACAAGGATTGTTAGCAACGTTTATGCCAAAGCCCTTTACTCACCTGACAGGCAATGGGGCACATTTTCACATGAGTCTCTGGAATGAGGATAATCAGACGAACTTATTTATTGATGAGAACGATAGGAATGGCATATCACAACTTGCATATTGGTTTACTGGAGGCATTCTCAAACATGCGAAAGCGGTCACTGCGGTGACGAATCCGCTTGTGAATAGTTATAAACGTTTAGTTCGTAGAGCACCTCGTTCTGGTGCATCGTGGGCACCGGTTTATGTGACTTATGGTGCCAACAATAGGACGCAGATGATTCGTATTCCTGCACCAGGACGGATCGAGAACCGCTTAGGTGATGGCGCAGCAAACCCATATCTTGCAGCAACTGTTCTTCTTGCGGCTGGTCTTGATGGCATTGAAAATCAGATTGACCCCGGTGAACAAAACGTTGATAACCTTTACGAAGTCCCTGAGGATGAATTGAATCGTAGAAGTATTGATTCCCTTCCTTCTACGCTTAGCGAAGCCGTTGATGCGCTTGAAGAAAACGATGTCATCAAAGACTCGTTGGGACTGGAGTATGCTGACTATTATATTCAGGTTAAACGTGAGGAATGGCGTGATTACCACTTGAGTGTCAGTCAGTGGGAAAAAGAAAAGTATTTGGCGGTTTATTGATTGGCGTAGTACATAATACATTGAAGACTTTATGATTTGTAATAGGATGGAGTTCAATCCCGTTAAATCACTAAACTGCTTTCAATTGCTGAAATTGTATCGCTTTGACATTTTAGCTTCCGAGTGGTATACTGCTTTCTATTGAACATAAGTGTCCAGAATTATAATTCAGGGAAAAGGACTTGAAATGCATCTGACACTCAAACAAGCAAGTAAGTGGGCATCAGATTATCTAAATAAAAACGTAACAACTGCAAATATATCCTATTTGATTCAATATGGTCACATTGAATCCGTTCTTGAAAAAGGATCAACGCTAATTCCCTTGGATAGTCTGAAAAAATATTACAGTCAGAGCAATAGAGAAAAACGTTGGAAAGATGAACTTGGTAATGACCTAAATTGGGCGTTGTCTTTTGAAAAGATTAAAGAAGCGGAAACAACAAAACACGTCCATCGACTTCATCCCTATAAAGGCAAATTTATTCCACAATTAGTTGAATATTTCTTAGGACCGCATACGGATAATTTTAAGCAGGAAACCTATTTCCAACCTGACGATATTGTACTTGATCCGTTTTGTGGCAGTGGAACGACTTTAGTACAAGCCAACGAACTTGGTATGCATGCAATCGGTATTGATATTTCAGCTTTTAATGCTTTCATGAGCAATGCTAAGGTGAAAAAATTCAACTTTGTTCGTCTATATGAGAAAAGTCAAGAAATAACTGCTTCGCTTAGCAATTTCGTTTCTACATCAGGTATTATGGAATTTGAATCTAAACTTGCTAACTCACTAACAGAATTCAATAATCAGTATTTTCCAGTATCATTTAAACGTCAAGTCAGAATGGGTGAAATTGATCAGAAAAAGTACGGTGCTAAAAAAGAAAAGGCATTTTTAGATACTTACCAACAACTCGTTGCTGAATACAAAATTGACCTTCAGATGCCACCTGATTCTACACGTTTTATGAAGCAGTGGTATCTTCCTGGAGTAAGAGCAGAGATAGATTTTGTCTACAACAGAATTCGCAAAGTTGAGGATATATCCACGCAACATGCCTTGATGCTAATATTAAGCAGGACTATTCGTTCTTGCAGAGCCACAACACACGCAGACTTAGGAACACTTCGGAAACCTGTAACAACTACTTACTATTGCAGAAAGCATGGAAAAATCTGTAAACCACTCTTTTCGATTTTAGGTTGGTGGAACAGATATAGCAAGGATAGCATAGATCGATGGATTGAGTTCAGTAAGATAAAGTCGGATACCTTTCAACAATGCCTCACTGGTGATTCACGGACAATTGATATTTTCGCGATGTTGAGACAGACAGAGCCACAATTCACAGAGATTGCAGAGAAACAAAAGATTAAAGGCATCTTTACCAGTCCACCCTATGTAGGACTTATTAACTATCACGAACAACATGCTTATGCTTACGATCTCTTTGGCTTTAAAAGATTAGATGAATTAGAAATAGGACCGCTGTTCAGAGGAAGAGGACAGGTGGCGAGAGAATCTTATGTTCATGGTGTAGCTGAAGTTTTTAAAAACTGTAAGCGGTTTTTGGCTGACGATTACGATGTCTTTATTGTGGCAAATGATAAGTTCGATATGTATCCGGCTATTGCTGAAATAGCAGGAATGAATATCGTAAATCAGCATAAGCGACCTGTTTTGAATCGGACTGAAAAGAATCGGGCAACAGCATATTCCGAGACGATATTTCACATGAAAGAAACACGTAGGAAATTAAGATCTATCTTATATACTTTTTTGTAGGCACTTTTAAGCGCGCTATCAATTGCGTGTAAATAACACGGAGGATAATAATGTCTCAAATCAAATCAGTATTATTATGGGAAAATCAACGACGGTATGTCCGTGAGGCGATTGATGCTGGCACTCTCAAAGGTGCAATCATACCCACGGGCAGTACAGAACAACATAACGAACACCTTGCGATGTATCACGACACGCAAAGTGCAGTGTATGTTTCCAAATTGGCAGCAGAAAAGTTGTTTCCACAAGTTATAGTTACAACGCCTTTGGCGATTGGCGTGTCGGAACACTGGATGGATCACAAGGGTACACTCACGCTTCGTGCGGAAGTTTTCGGTGAGGTATTATACGATGTCGCGGATAGTATGCGTCGACACGGGGTTGAGAACATCCTGATCGTAAACGGTCATGCAGGAAATGCTGGTCCAGTACATCAGCGGTTAGATGGCTACCGAGAGAAACTTGGTATCAACATTGCCTTTCACTCATATTGGGAAGCATATACGAGTGAGTTGGTTCAGGAACAGATGGAGTCTGGAGTATGTCCGGGACATGCAGCAGAGTTTGAAACAGCCTTTGCCCTCGCAGCTTTTGCAGAAAACGTTGATTGGAACGGTGTGGATTACGACAGTGCAAAACTCACTATTTCAAATGAAGGACAAGCGAAATCTGACCGTGAATATCATCATCAAGCCAAACTCGCTACGACAGAAAAGGGACAGGTCATGATTGATGTCGCTGTAGATTGGGTCGCAGAAAAAATGCAGGAGATGCTTTAATAGTTATTAGTTGTCAGTTATCAGTTGTCAGTTTAGAGGAGTGTTTATTGAACCAGAGAGTTCTTTAACTGACAACCATTAACTGATAACTCCTTTAATGTCCTTCAAGTGCTTTGCGAAGTCCATCACCGTGTTCGCGCCACCATCCATAGAGTATGGAAATGTCTGTGCCGATACAGAAATGACGTACTCCCATATCAAGGAAACGTTTCGCTCCATCTGCACTTCCAATTTCAGCACGCGGTGGGACACCCATTTTTATGGCAGTCTCAAATACTTTTCGTTCCGTCTCTTGTATTTTAGTAGAACCACGTTGTCCAACCATTCCAATACTCATAGAATAATCCGAACCGCCCCACTGGATCATGTCAACACCTTCAACCGATAATACCTCTTCAAGGTTATCAACCGTTCCCTTTTTTTCAATCATAATGACAACGACAACATCCCGCAGTGCTTGAACATATTCGGTTCCGCCTCCGTATCCCATATAAGCGAACCTGCGAGTTGCAACGCCATAACTTCCACCATCTTCCGGTGTATCAGCACGTGTCGTTCGAACACACTCCTTCACATCTTCCACGTTTTGGCAATCTGCATAAAGCACGCTCTGAAAACCTGAACCGATTGCACGTTGTGCAATGAAACCGCGCGGTTCTTGATCTACTTTAATCATTGTTGAGATATTGTGGAGTTCAGCCGCCCTGCACAAATTATCCAAGTCGTGTAAATCAAATGGACCATATTCACCTACAAATTCTACGTAATCATACAGTCCAGTGTGTCCAATTGCCTCAACGATGGAGGGCCAAGTGGTATGGATGTGTGTTCCAACGGTCGGTTTGTCAGAATTGAGTAATTCTCTAAAGGTGTTGTTTCTCATATATTTTCCTTTTCAGTATCGGTTAAATCAACCGACGATTGTTATACTGTTGCATCTAAATATGTCTATGTTAACAAGAAACCACACTTTTTTCAATGTAAAATTACGTTTGCTTATGGTCATATTATTTGATAAACTGATAATGTAATGCTACTTGAATCAATAGGGAGGATTCACATGGAGCACTTGATAAAATTACCGACAAATTTCTCGGAATATCTACAAATTGAAAATGCTGACCTACGTTTTTCTGAGGCAACCGAAGTTGCCAATCGTATTACAGATGCAGGTGTCCGAATCTATCCAAACATGGATCATGCTGCCATTTTCTGTGATCCACCTCATATCGTCGCTGACGGTTTGAAGCAACTCGGGTATGTGAATGGGTGGGATGCGCGGTGTTATCCATCCCCTGTTGACGGTTGTGATTATATCAATGTATCTGCACAGTTGACACCAGATAGTCCAGCACATAATGATGGATGGTTTGACTATGTTGCGGTTGTGCATCCTGTTGACAAGGCTGCACTTGAACACATGCTCGGACAAGGATATGGAAATCCGTTTATCCATCATTTGACTTGGGGTCTTGTTCCACCAGTACGCTCTTCAGATGACGATTTTGAGTATGCAAGTATTGTTGTGCCATTTATGGTTGAAAAACGAGAAATTATTGGAAAAGCAATTGGTGATGAACCGGGAACCCTAATAATAGCATTACCAGAGAATGTCATGCAAAATCCAAAATTTGAAGATGCACTTCCTGAATGGATTGGTGACCTTGACACAGAAGAATATCAGGTTGAATCGATGCAGGGTGGTGGTTTTCTTATTCAGTTTTTTGTGTTGACAGGTGGCAGGATTGAGGTGGCTTTGCGCGTTGGAACAACCCAGACTTTCAACCCGAAAAGTGTCCATAAGATTTCTGAAGATGAGATCAGTGCTGTGCAGGGAGAATAGTATTTTCCGAAACAGAACACACAAATCGCCGTTTTCGTCCGAAGTGATCAACTCATAAACGCAGCAGCCATTCTCACAAAACATATCAGCATTTTGCTTTCAGGTAGGGTGTGTAAAGTTTTTTGCATTAATTGAGAAGTGTATCTTGAAAGGTTATACTAAAAATGGTATCCTTTCCTAATATATATTAACTTCCTTATAGGAGAGGATACCGATGTATAGTATATCATTAAATCATAGTGTAG
>JAJDWI010000050.1 GCA_022825665.1 Candidatus Poribacteria bacterium | reverse complement strand
CATTGGCATATAAATCTCTTATCCTGAAAATCCTGAAATCTTGAAAATCCTGGTTCAGACAATACTGAAAACTAAACCAAAAACTGAAACGCACATCAAACATATTGGATATATATTGTTATCAAAATCAATAACACTACTTAACCCAATTGACCATCAAGTATAATATAACCTAATATCCAACTCACAACGGACAAAATTGAGGAACCCAATGACAATCAGCCAAATCCTAAAACGAAATCTTCAAATAAATCAAATAAAATTTTTGCAATGCGATGATAACATACCAAACACAAAAACCGAAAAAAACAACTAAACGGTATGCTTTTAGTTGTTTTTTTTAAATTCAGTCAACAAAAAAAATTGGATTAAACCCTTACCACTACAGGATCGAGGACACTTAGCCAAAAACATGAAAAAAACAACTAAAAAACAACTAAATGAAGATAATGTATTGTAAGTCGGGTTTCGCTACCGCTTCTACCCGACCTACCAAATAATGTAATGTTATCATTTAGAAATGGTATAACTCTGTTAAGAATATACCAAATTTGCAATATCACATCAGATGTGTTACAATAGAATGCGTCAAGAAATAGACTTAATCTTATGGAGGAAATGTATGTATAAAATCGGTCTCATCCCTGGCGATGGAATTGGCCCCGAAGTGACACGCGAAGCAATGAAGGTCTTCGGGGCAGCTGCTGCACAGGAAGGGATAAAGTATGAAACAGTTGAATACGATGTCGGTGGAGACAGATATCTGGCAACTGGAGAAGTGTTACCTGATTCAGTACTTGAGGAGTTGCGTGGACTTGATGCTATTTATCTTGGTGCAATTGGACACCCTGATGTAAAACCCGGTATTTTGGAACAAGGTATTTTATTAAAGGTTCGTTTTGAACTTGATCTTTATATTAACCTACGACCGGTCAAACTGTATCCTGGTGTGCCAACACCATTGAAGGATAAAGGACCGGAAGACATTGATTTCATTATCGTTCGCGAAAACACTGAAGGTTTATATTCTGGTATTGGAGGATTTTTAAAACGCGGGACACGCGATGAAGTAGTTATTCAGGAAATGATAAACACCTATAAAGGTGTAGAACGATGTGTCCGATATGCTTTTGAACTCACACAGAAACGTAATAAAGAAAACACCTTGACTTTATGCGATAAAGCGAACGTCCTTACATACGCCCACGACTTGTGGAGACGGGTTTTTGATGAAGTAGGTGAAGATTACACTGATATTAAAAAGGAATATGCGTTTGTTGATGCGACAACTATGTGGATGGTAAAAAATCCTGAATGGTTTGATGTAATTGTGACCTGTAATATGTTTGGTGACATCATCACAGACCTTGGAGCAATGATTCAAGGTGGTATGGGGGTCGCGGCATCAGGTAATTTGAATCCAGAAAGCGTTGCAATGTTTGAACCGATACACGGTTCTGCGCCACGATATACAGGAAAAAATCAGATTAACCCGATCGCAGCTATCGGTGCTGCAGGAATGATGTTAGACCATCTTGGATACGCGGATTCTGCTGCTAAAGTTGAAAGTTCTATTAGCAATCTACTCGGTAGTGGTAAAATAAAAGACCTCGGTGCAGGACGTATGGGTTATACGACAGAAGAAGTCGGAGACCTGATAGCAGAAGGTTTATAGACTAAATCTAAGGTTCTACGCCATTTGTGCTGTGAAATTAATACGGTCTGAAAAACGGTTCCACCGATTAATTGTATACATGTCGAATGCGCTAAGCATTTTATACCCTGATGCCTTCAGGAGTTCGTGTACCGTAGACACCTCATAAATCCGTTGGTGATGTACCTCTTCATAACGTCTGAACAGATCACCTTCCCGTATAAAAAAGGTCAAGAAGGTTCTGCACAACTTTGAATGCGTGAGGTAGTTATTCTTCCAAATATAGGAATAATCTTGGTGGTTTTCTGAAAAAGTCTTATTGTGAAAATGTTCTACGATATTACGTTCAGTGGTAACATCAAAAATAAAAAGACCATCTGGTGCGAGATGTTGTGATACCGATTTGAATGTACTTGTAAGTTCATCTTCATCAGATGCATAGTTGATACTATCGTAGGTACATAGAACAGCATCAAACTGACGATTTAACTGGAAATTTAGCATATCTCCTTGATGAAAATCTATCTGTAATTGTTGTTCTGCTGTTTTTTCTCGTGCAATCTGCAGCATACCGTTCGCTCTATCTATGCCGGTCATCTGATATCCTCTTGTGGCTAACAAGAGAGTTAATGCACCCGTACCACAAGCAACATCAAGGATTGTTTGAGGATTACAACCATATTTTTTGAATAGTAACTCAATGTAATCGCCCCATCTAATATAGTTGACGTTCCTCATCATCCGGTCATAAGCATAAGCAAATTTTTCGTATGGGGGTGTTTGTAACATTTAGATTAAATTCTCAATTTACTGTTTGTAGCCAACAGAAGCATTTAATAGACTTAGAAGAGCATTTATTTCCTCTGCGGTCCAACTTTCATCTGCATTCGCTGCGATAGCAAAATCCCCTGCATTTTTGACTTTTCGGAGGTTGATTTTCCCAACGATAAAACTGAACGGTAGTTGTAGTGCTCTTCCTTTGACTCTTTCAAATGTCATGATTATATCATCACGGTTTACACCTTCTGGTGCTTGTCTAACCATAGCTTCCATTACCATTTTCGTGCCAAACCCGAAAAGTGCTTGGATAATAAACCATTGCAAGATCGCTAAACAAACCATGAATATTAATAGAATTACCAATGCTTTGGTAAGATGACGTTTCCAATTAGGATTTTCTGATGACATATAGGATTTACCTCATATATTTTTCATAATTACCACTATTGAGATATGTTAACATTTTCAATGAATGATGTCAATCTATATCTGTGTTATTTTCAGAGTCATTCAGTTTTCAATTTTTCTGTCTGAATCGCTTGTTGTCTGAACCAGGATTTTCAGGATTTCAGGATTATCAGGATTAGGAGTTGGTGAGTATATATTCCGTTGTCCAGGATGAAGGACTACCTTTTGTAAAGGAACATTGGAATACAAATCTCTTATCCTGATAATCTTGGGACAGACATAATACATGTCGGAGGATACTTTGATCGCTCCGATCTACGGGACTGTATGAAAGAATGCGGGCGAGGAGACCTCGCCCCTACGATATTGTCTGAACCAAGATTATCAGGATAAGAGATCGCGATACGGAGAGTGCTTCTACAAAGGAAGGCTTAATATTAAAAATAAAAGGATTTGGAAAACTGAATGGTTCTGGTGTTATTTGCTAATTTACACAACCCATAAATGAGAAATCGAAACTAAATGAGAATTGGTATTGTAGGAAGACCGCACGTAGGAAAAACGTCAGTTTTTAATGCTTTAGCACAATCAAACGCAGTTGTTGGTGATTATACCAGTAACAAACAGTATAATCTCAGCACTGTTTCTGTTCCTGATGATCGTTTGGAACCATTGACAAAGGTATTTCAGTGTAATAAGATGGTGCCAGCAACTATTGATTACATAGATGCCGGTGGTACTACGCAATCGGCAAGGAATCCTAATGTTGATCGTCCAGACAATCTTGAATTAAATGCCGGAGTTCTTGCAGAACTTCGTACTGTTGATGCACTTGCGCATGTAGTTAGACTCTTTGAAGACGAAACTGTCCCTCATGTCGATGGAGATGTTGATGGTGAAAGAGATATAGAATCCGTAAATTTGGAGTTTACATTCGCAGATTTACAAATAATTGAGGGACGGCTCAATAGATTAGAAAAACTACTGCAAAACCAAAAAACTCCTGAATATCAGAATGAATTTAGAGTATTGGAAACATATAAGCAAACACTTGAGGATGGAAAACCGCTTCGTTCGCTGGAAATTTCAGATGCAGACGAAAAACTCATACGGGGATACGGATTCTTATCCCAAAAACCGCTTTTGCTTATCCTTAACATCAGTGAAGACCAGCTACCAGATATTGATGTCATATACAAACGTTTTTCTGACTTTGAAACTCAGGAACAGACAGCAGTAATTATACTTGCAGCCCAATTGGAAATGGAAATTGCTCAACTTGATGCTGATGACGCAGAAATCTTTATGGTCGAAATGGGGTTGAATCAATCTGCTTTAGACAGGTTTATTCAAACATCTTACCAATTAATGGGGTTAATTACGTTTTTTACTGGTGGAGAAAAAGAGGCAAGAGCTTGGACACTCCGTAAAGGACAAACTGCTGTTGAAGCAGCGGGTTTGATTCATACAGATTTTGAACAGGGATTTATACGTTCAGAGTGCATTAATTGGAAAGATTTAACTGCGTGTGGAAGCTACACACAAGCAAGAAGTAAAGGATTGTTGAGGACGGAGGGAAAAACTTATCAGGTTCAGGAAGGTGATGTTTTAAATATATTAGCAAATCCGACAAATTGAGTTGATTTATACAGTTCGGATTGGATTAGAATATAAGAGGCGCAATGAATTGCGCGACTACAAACCTGATATTTCTTAAAGGGTATGTTATATTTTAGAATGGTATTTCATAGAAGTTGCACACTCAATCTAATCAGAAGGAGAATCCCGTAGTTGTGTGATTGAATCTATCATTTTTACTCCCATTTGTTGATACATTTCACGTTTTACATTAGTTTCTTCTATACCGGAAAAATCTATCGGTTTTCCAAATCGGACAGTCAGTTTTGCCCGTCGAAGACGCATACTGCCACGAGGCAATAACTTTTCTGCACCATTGTGGAAAACAGGAATAGTAGGTACATTTGCCCTATGTGCAATAAAACAGGCACCGTCACTTGCTTTTCCTAAATTTCCATCATAACTTCGTGTGCCTTCTGGAAACATAAGAACGGCATTACCTTCTTTTAATAGTGAGACAGTTTTTCGTATTGCACCTAAGTCTGGACTCCACCTATTTACCGGAAAAGCATTGAATGCAGTTATAAGTCTACCCAACCCCGGTATACCGAATACATCGCTACGTGCCATATAATTAATTTCACGGCTCGCTGCTGACCCAATAATTACTGGGTCCAATAAACTTATATGATTAGCAACAATCAATACTCCGCCTTGACGTGGAATATGGTTCACTCCAAATCCTTCAAGATCGCCTATCACTTTACAAAACAGATTTGTAATCCTATGTCCCCATCTATATATTCGATTTGAGGACCAGAACTGGTTGTTGGTATACCACATGTAATATAAATTGCGATTGTGCGCTACCCCTCCGATTAGTATGGATTCCTCAATTGTTTGTCGTTTCTATTTTCTTTACTATAAAGTCTACGACTTCATCAATCGTTTTTCCGGTTGTGTCTACTCGTATTGCATCTACAGCTTCACGTAATGGACTATGTTCCCGTGAGGTGTCCTTCTCATCCCGTGCACTTATTTCTGCTTCAACGGCATCTATGGTGGTATCAACATTTTGTGCTTGAAGATCAGCAAACCTGCGTTTTGCACGCTCTTTGACTGATGCATCTAAGTAAAATTTATAATCTGCATTGGGAAATACTATGGTTGTTAAATCTCGTCCCTCCGCGATGATACTGCCATTTTCACCGATTCTCTGTTGATGTCTGACAATTTCATGTCTAATCTCAGGAACTTTCGCGATATCCGCAACTAATTTATTGACCTCTGGACTCCGAATCTGAACAGATACATCTTCTGTATTGAGAAATATTCTCTGACCATTATCTCTAAAGTCTATATTGCACTCTTTTACAAGTTCAATAAGTTTCGATATGTCTTCCTCAACACCATTCTGTATTGCAAGGAGCGTTACTGCTCTATACATTGCCCCTGAATCGAGGTAAAGTAATCCGAGTTTTTCTGCAACAAGTCGTGCTACAGTGCTTTTGCCTGAACCTGCTGGACCATCCATTGCAATCGTTACACGAGGTGCAATTTTTGTCATTTCTCTCCTAATGAGTTTCTACGTTTCAATACAATATCTTGCGCGTCAACGAGTATACGTTCTATTTCTGTAATATCTCTCTTCTGTAGCAAAGTCTTGATTTCATTCATATTTCCAATGAAAGAGTCTATTAGAGATAACATGACATCTCTGTTCTGCATGAAAATACCTGTCCATAATTCAGGAGACCCAGCGGCGATTCTTGTAGAATCACGAAATCCTGTAGCAGTAAATTCTAATGCCTTTCCCTCTGGAATTTCCATTTCTGCAACTGTATTCGTGAGTATACTTGCTATTAGATGTGGTAAATGACTCGCAGTCCCGATGAGTAAATCATGAACTTCTGGTGTGCATTGGTATGGTATAGCACCGACAAATTTCCAGAGTTCCTTTATCAACTGTAGGGCATCATTATCAGTGTTATCTGTAGGTGTTATAATACACTTAGCACCTTCAAAGAGATTCGCACGTGCCGCACTGACACCCGTTTCATGTGAACCTGCCATCGGATGTCCACCGACAAACGACACGCTCTGTGTCTTCGCTGATTGTATATGTTGCTGAACTGTATGGACTAATTCAGACTTTGTGCTTCCTACATCTGTCACAACGATGTTGTTCTTTTGTATTCCTACGGTATCAATAATTTTATTTACAAATTCTGGTACTAAGTCAACAGGTACACACAGAACGACTATATCGCAGTTGTTAATACCTTCTTCTATATCTGTTGTGACGAAATCAACCGCATTTTGTTGTAGTGCATTTTCAAGTCTACCGATGTTTCGTCCTAAACCGACGATCTCACCTTTGAATCCAAACTTCTTTAGTGCCAACCCAAGTGAACCACCGATTAAACCGACACCCCATATCGTAATCCGTGTAAGTTGGGATATATCAAGTGTGGTAAATTGCGGTTTGTAGTCGGTAGACATTTCAGGATTCCATTTACAGTCTTCTTTCTATTTTAAGTAAATCATATCCTGTATGTCAAGTGAAAAAGGTATGTTAGATATGATAGGGTTTTGACCAGAGTTAGAAGATGATATTACTATTGAATTCAGTAAACTACAATGTGAATCATTGGTAATACTAGATATTCAAAAGAATTGAGATCTACATACAGTTAGTTGAAGAGAATGGTTTACAATCCAATTTTTCTTGTATAATTTACAACTTTAGAATATAATGCAGTTATATTAAGTCTAACTATCATTATGAGTTAAGTTCAAATGAAATGAATGCTATTACAGAAGCAAGATACAAACTCGGTATGGCATATCTAAATGATGAGCAATATCGAGAAGCAATTTCCGAACTAAAGGCAGTTATAGAATTGGATGCAGATTTTATAGATGCCCACTGTGGACTCAGTTGTGCCTATTTGGAATTGAACGAACTTTCTCAAGCTGAAAAATCGGCTTTAGCAGCAATAAGTTTGGATTCTAATAATCCTGATGCACTTTCCCAAATTGCTTCAATAAAAAAAGCCTATTACGATAACGGTATTTCATCTCTGAATGACACACATTACAGCGACGCGATAAAATCTTTTGAAAAGGTTAAGACACTGGATCCAGATTTTGGAAATGTTGGTTACAATCTTGGTCGAGCTTATATCGGATTGAAGGATTATGAAAAAGCTATAAGTTCACTTCAAAATTCTCTTTCCAATGAAACAGAATTAGATGATATTCATTTCCATCTTGGATACGCCTATGTTGAACAAAGACAATTTGATAATGCAGTTCAGCATCTTGAAGAAGCAATCATATCGGACCCAAATAACATTGATGCACATTACAATCTGGCGCGTGCTTATAGAGAAATAGGTAATTTAGAGGCAGCTACAAATGCTGCCAGTGAAACATTAAGATTAGATCCTAATTTTCAACCGATTCATGATTTAGTTGAAACGATAAAACAGACACATTACAATAAGGGTATCGTCTTATTAAACGATCAACATTATAGTGATGCTGTTGCAGCATTTCATAACGTAATAGCACTTGATTCAGATTTCACTGCTGCCCATTTCAATCTCGGATTAGCATATCTGAAAATAGAAAATTACCCTCGTGCAATAGATTCGCTTCAAAAGACTGTGAAACTTGATCCAACTCACAAATCTGCATTTCATGCACTTGCCCTTGCATTTTTTGGACATCATGAATTGGAAAATGCGAGGAATGCAGCAAAAGAAGCATTAAAAATTGATTCGACATTTCAACCTGCACTATCTCTATTAGAAGCAATTGACCCAAGTTTCACAAACACACAGATACAAACAACCACTGATATAGACGAAATTTCTCAAACAACAGAAAACAATGATACTAACAATCAACAAGTTGAAAAAGAGAACAAAGCAGAAACCACCGTTGACACTTCTATACAGACAGAAGTTGATAAGAATACTGATAATTCAACTGATGTAGACAAGGATTTAATACGGGGATCGGTATTTCTAAAAAACAAGCAATATAATCAAGCATCCGCTGCTTTCAAACGTGTGATTAAAGCAGATCCGAATTCAGTTGAGGCATTCTACGGTTTAGGACAAGTATACCTTGAAATTGATGCTTATGACGATGCTGAAACCGCCGCAAATGATGCATTGAAAATCAACCCAAAACATCATCCATCACGTGAATTACTTCAAGTGATTAAGCATGTTAGAAATTATGAAAGAAATAAGAAAATACGCAAGAAGGTCTTTATTTATATATCTTATGCATCTATTGTTATAATCATTGCTTTAAGTATATTTGCTGCTATTCAATTTAATTTAATTCCGTTTTTTGATAATAATTCACCACACAATAATGACAATGGAGAAAATTCAAATGTAAATTCGAATGAGAACAAGACTGGTACCCAGCTGCCAAAATCAACACCACCAAAACTCTCAATCAAACCCGATTTAGACGAACCTTCAGGTAATGGTTTCATTGATGCTGGTGAGACAGCTCAGCTAAAGTTAATCATTAGCAACAGTGGTGGAGATGTAAAAAATGTTAGGATACAATTGATACCAACATCAGTTAGTGGTTTAAGTTTTGATATACCGAAGGATTCATTTGAATTGAATAATAATAAACGGAAAACCTATTCAATCACTATTACTGCTCACCAGAATGTTAAGGGAATGGAAAAAATACTGACAATACGATTGATAGGTGAACATAATGAAATGTTGGCGAAAAATGACATTAAAATAAAAACTCAACCAAATTTGAATCTACCGCCAGACATTGTAAGATGAGGAGTTAACATTATGGATAAACGTTGGGGCATTATTGGTGGAGTCGTTTTGGTTATAGCACTTTTATCTCCACTCTTTTTGGGAAGTTCCAAGAATGTACAACAACTATATAATGAAGGGAACTCATTATTTACTCAAAGAAAGTATACGGATGCAATTGAATTATATGAAAAAGCTATCAAGGCATCCAAAAAACTTGGGGCAGAAACCAGAGTACTTGATAAAGATTTTACGGCACTTGCACACTATAAAATAGCACTTTGTTATGATAAACTGGGAGAAACAACAAAAGATGTTACACATTACAAAAGTGCTATCGATCTAATAAAAGAGACATTACTTAGGACAAATGTCCACACACATAAAGAGAATTTAACATACCTATGGGCACAAATATTATATAAAACAGAGAGTTTTGAAGAAGCTGAAGCAAAATACTCGTCTTTCGTTCAATTCTATCCCAACAGTCGTAATGTAGAAGAAGCACTTATTCGTATTGGAACTATTAATACTGATCTAAATAACCATGAAGATGCTCTTATAGCATTCCAAAGAGTAATTGATGAATTTCCGACTTCAAAATTTCGGAGCGAAGCAGAATATTATATTCCTAAGGTTTTAGTTGAAGAAAATAAAACTGATATTAAGGTCATGAATGAAGATGAGTCGATGTACAATATTGCTCTTGAAAAATTTAATCAGAATCAAGATTATAAAGCATATCAACTTTTCTTAGGCATAATCAAACATTATCCTGAAAGTAATGTTGTCTCTTTTGCTTATGAGGGGATAGGTGATATTTACAATAGAAATGATAATTTAGTTAATGCACGACATAATTACGAGAAGGCTATGCACAGTACTACAGATAATGAAAGAAAGCAGGTTTTATTACAGAAATATCGAAATACATTTCTTATGCCAGATACCCCTGATCCAAAAACGAACCCTTCACAAATATCTGGCTTATTCGTAAAGGCGAACCTTCTAAGAATAGAAAGAAAATATGCAGAGGCAGCTCCACTGTATGAAAAACTCTCAAATAGTGAGATTCCAAATGACGATATTGCATACGCCCTATATTGGGGTGGATATTCATATTATAAATCTGCAATTTATGATAAATCTGTGCAATTATTTGATAAATTCATTAGGGAACATGATGACAGTCCGGAACTCCTAAAAACATATTACTATCTTGCTTTGACATATTATGAATGGGGTAAGCAATATGGTCATGATAAAACAAAATATCAATTGGTTATTCAAACTGTAGATGCAACATTAGCAAACTATATTAATATTCAAAATAGTCCTGATCGAAGATGGCTCAATAATCTGCGGGAATTAAAGGATAAAGCAAACAAATATTTTTCTGATGATAACGATATTCCACCACCTAATCCGAAACCTATCAGTCCTAATGTAAAAAAACTAGAACATTACGACCAAGCTTGGATTTTCTTTGATGAAAACGATTATGATATGGCAATTAGTGAATTTGAAAAATGTCTTGATATAGATCCGTATTTTGTAAAAGCATACTGCAACTTAGGTGTAATTTATATTTTGAAGAAAGATTATACAAAAGCAATCAATGAACTTAGTCAAGCATTAAATATAGATCCAAGGTTCAAGGAAGCACACTTCAATATTGGACTTGCATATCTAAGAATCGGTAATTTTAAAGAGGCAAAAATTGCAGCTGACAAAGCATTACAAATTGATGCAAATTACGAAGCAGCACAAGTGCTTAGAAACTCTATTGCGAATTAGTATTTTTTTATAAAATTGACATCAGATCTATTGTGTTATATTATCAGTTGATACCATTTATAATTTTACTTTAAAACATAGGTCTTATTAACATTTACTATACTATTGAGGAAAATGTGTTATGAAAAAAATATCAATAATTATCTCAACAATATTAATACAAGTACTCTTGCTTTCAACATTTCTTTTCGCTCAAGATAATATGCAACATCTATCTGAAAAATTTGTTATCAACAGATTAGGTAAGGGTTGGATTAGAGACATAGAATTTTCACCAGATGGAGAAACATTTGCTGTTGCTACGACTATTGGTGTATGGATATACGATAGTCATACACAAAATGTTGTTAATAAAATACAAGGATTTATGGGTGGTGCCTATGCTATTTCCTACTCTAATGACGGTAAAATTCTTGCCGCAGCACATGATGATCATACTATCAGATTATGGAATCCTAAGAACACAAACCAAAATGGCGATAGAAATGTTTTCAGGGGACATAAAGGTGTGATCCACGATGTAACATTTTCTCATGATCTAAGAGGAAGCATGGTTGCTAGTGCAAGTGCAGATAATTCTATTCGTCTTTGGAACACTCACACTACTGATAATAAAAAGAAACTAACTGCAATTCTTCCTTACAATGATGTTGTCAGAACAATAGAATTCTCATCAGATAACAAAATGTTAGCAGGAGGAAGCGACGATGGAGTCATAAAAGTATGGGATGCTGGAACAGGAGAAATTATATTTAACTTTAATCAGCACAAAGACTCTGTTCAGGAATTGCGTTTCTCACCCAATAGAACCAAACTAATCAGCGTAAGTCTTGATCGGACTGCTATATTATGGAGTTTGGTCGGAGAAGGAGGAATCATAAATGCACCAGTACAACAAAGAGAAACAGTATACGCTGTGCAATACTCTCCTGATGGAAAAACCTTTGCTACTGGAAGTGATGATAAATTGATTAGGGTTTGGGATGCAGATAGTGTAACTGAAATGTATAGCCTGCAAGGTCACAATGATTCTGTATATGAAATTGATTATTCTCCTGATGGGAGTTCTATTGTTAGTGGTAGTCCTGATGGTACTGTCTTTATGTGGGACACCCTCGGTAAAAGGGAACGATATGTAATATCAGGACACACTGGCGGTATAAAAGCATTGGTGTACACTAATGACAATCGTATCCGGGCATGTGGTACAGGTTTAGATGGCAAACTCAGAATTTGGGATGCTGGAACAAGCAGTGAACTTTCAATACTTAGAGATCATATTGAATTAACACAAGCTGTTGCTTTTTCTAATGATGGTGAAAGGATTGCAAGTGGTGGATCAGTAGATGGAAATATTTTCCTTTCCAACGTATTAAAAATACTTAATAACAATCCCGACAATGACAATAGTGTACAAACTGTATTTAATGGAAATCACCACGGAATTACAGCAACGGCAATTTCCCCAGCCAACACAATATTGGCCTCAGGTGGTGCAGATGGTAAAATACATTTAATGAATATTCAAACAGCACGAGAATTAAAAATATTAAGAGGAGCAAATAGTACCATTACTGCATTGACATTTGTTGTTGACAGTACACGTCTATTCAGTGGTGAAGAGGATGGAACTATCCGATTTTGGAATACGCTTACTGGAAGTGAGGTAGAAGATGGCTTTATAGGTGCCTTTAGTGGAGTTACCGCTTTAGCATATTCTCAAAATATTGGTATACTTGCTGTAGGAGATATGTTTGGGCAAATAAATCTCTTTGATTTTTTTGAAAAAGAAAAAAAGTCAATACTTACTCAACATACTAAGAAAATTACTTCAATTATATTTTCAAAAGATAACTTAACTCTTGTAAGTGGAAGTGAAGATGGCACAATTCTACTATGGGATTTGCAGGAGATACTCAATAATGTGGAAGAACATGATAAAAACTCAGGAAGAGCTATAATTCCTAAGAAAACACCTAAAGCAGAAAGCGATAATCAGCAAGAACAGAGTGCGCAAGAGATTGCTCGAAAAGCTTTAGCGTCTACAGTTTATCTTCAAAGGCATAATGCTAACGGTGATATAATTGGTCATGGAAGTGGATTTTTCATAAGTCCTGATAAAATCGCAACCAATTATCATGTTATTGAAGGTTCAACCTCAGTTCTTGCTAGACAGATTGGTAAAGATAATTGGCAACCTATTGAGGAAATTATTTTAACAGATCAAAGACATGATTTAGCAATACTTAAGCTGTCAAATATTGTTTCACCTGTTTTACCTTTAGCGGACAGCGACAATGTTCAAATTGGAGAAACTATTTTTGTAATAGGAAACCCTGAAAAACTAGAAGGCACATTTTCTAAAGGTATTGTAAGTGCTATTCGTCCTGTCGGAAAAGTTATAATGATACAAATCGATGCCCCAATTTCACCAGGTAGTAGCGGAGGGGCAGTGCTAAGTAATAAGGGTGAAGTAATAGGTGTAGCAACTTTAACACGCATAGGGAGAAATGCACAGAATCTGAATTTTGCAATACCTTCAAATTATCTCAAGGCACTACTTGAAAAAGCAAAATAATCGCAATTAAAGCAAATAAGCGGCATAGAAGGTATGTTGCCTAAACAATGCCGCAATAATTTATAAATAAAACCGTATTTTCTAACTTTCCGGACTACTCCTTAATCACAAAGAATTTCTCCTCTTTAATCCGTTCTTCAGGGAAGCGTGCACGAGCCCAGATCGCTTTGGAATTCTCAATCATCTGAGGATGTCCGCATGCATACACCACAGAGTTCGTATGGTCAAATCCCAACTGATCACCATATTTCCGAATGACATCTTCGGCACGACCACTTTCACCTTGCCATTCCGTATCTTCCCACGGACGACTCACCGTCGGAACAAAGGTAAACCACTCCTCTTGTGCAGCCAATTCGTTGAGTTCATCCATGTAATATCCAAGTTCCCATGAACGACTCGCACCAACAATTGCGATAATCTTGTGTGGACTTGGCTTGCCCTGTTCTTGTTCAATTTTCAATGTGCGAGCAATGCTAATATATGGTGCAGCTCCAGTGACAGTACCTGCCATGATATGTCGTGTCATTCCACTCTCAGTGTCCATAACAAATTTGCCAACAAGTCTGTCTCTGATAAAAACAGTATCCCCAAGTTTCAGTTCCCAAAAGAGTGGTGTCGTAGCACCTTCAGGAACTAATTCAACGAATACTTCCATGAATGATTCATGTGGAGATGAAACAATAGAATAGGGTCGTTGAACAATCTTTTCATTCACTTCAAAACCAATAGTGGCATATTGACCAGGGATAAAAGGGAGTTCTCGATCCACACTGAATTTAAAAGCAGCTAAATCTTCAGAAAAATCTTCACGTTCTATGAGTTCACCAATACAATATCGCGATCTGGAGCTTTTTCTTTGCATAATCTCTTCCTTAAAAATAGAAATTGTAGGTTCGCTAACCTTCCATATATTATACTTAAAACCAGAATCTATATCAAATGTTTTTTCTGGTGTAAAGTCCTTATCTCTTTATATCCTTAGGTGATGGTATAAAGTCTTAGCCACCTTGTTCAGAATTTGATTATCTGATATACTCTTGAATAGACTTACAATGTTGTTATCTTTGAGATGTTGTCTTATATGATGTTTAGGTAAATTTACAAAAAGCAAGTGGAAATAACGATTGTACAATTCTTCTCTGGGATTGGGAAAATACTCTACATTCATAGGACTAAATCAACATTATAGTGAAATCCAAAAACATATTCACACTCCCTGGTAGGTGCGGTTTCATGAAGATTAAGAAATAAATTCGGTAATTTGATATTATAGCCTCTTCCAGCGCGCTTACATGAAGATTAAAAAATAGATTCGGTAATATTACATCAAAGTCCGGTGCGGTTAGGAAACCGCACCTACCGAGATTGGGAATGTATAAAATTACCGAAAGAATAAATTAATCTTCATCAAAGCGCGCCTACAGGTATTGGAAAATTAAAATTACCGAAAGAATAAATTAATCTTCATCTAACCGCACTCTTACACAGGTTCGGTTAGGAAACCGAACCTACCAAAGTGTCCAAGTAATTACGAATTTTACTATAAACTATTGAAGGAGAATAAATTGAGAGTAAGATTGTTGTTCATTACATTATTTTTGTTAATACAGAATTTGCTTTTGTCAATCGTGTTTGCACAGGACTACACAAATTGGCACTTACCCGAAGGTGCTAAGATCCGTCTTGGAAAAGGAGAGATAAATGATGTTAAATTTTCACCGAATGGATCCCAGTTGGCAGTTGCAACTGACTTAGGAGTTTGGATATATGATGCTCATACCGGTGATGAAATTTCCCTCATAAAAGTAACAACACCACGCGGGACGCGTACAGCAAACACAATTGCCTTCTCTCCAGATAATAGAACCATTGCAGTAGGGAATTGGGTGCTCGGTGGTGCAATTGAACTATGGGATACGACAACCGGTGAACGTATCTCTATCTTGAAACAAAATGTAGGCAGAGTAAAAGATTTAGTTTTTTCACCGAATGGCATGATGCTAACATCAGTCAGTTGGTTTCGCCAAGTTGAATACCACATGTGGGAAGTTGCTTCAGGACAAGAGATTCATCACTTTATTGGTCCACAAGATTCTCTTCATAATGGGTTAGCACTTTCTCCAGATGCACATTATGTTTCAAGTGCTGAGAGTGGAAAGGTATTAATTTGGGATGCCTTCACTGGAGAACTTCATCAAACACTCGAAAATACTACTGTCTGGTCTTTAGCGTTTTCAACAGATAGCAAAACACTTGTCGGTGGACAGACGACGCTTCGCTCATGGGACATTGAGACCGGAAAAGAAGTAGCTGAATTCAAAGGACATACTCGCAATGTAGAAGACATTACCTTTTCACCAGATGGAAAAACATTCGCCAGTGGTGATACTGGAGGTAAAATCATTTTATGGGATTTTGACTTATCCAATCAAGTAATAGACGACGGTGACAAGAAACTTACGTTACCCGGTGTTTTACGTTCTTTTACTGGAGACAAAAAAGAGAAAAATGATAATAAACAGATCGACCTTATTCTGACAGGACATACACTACCTATTAAAGGTTTAGACTTCACTGCAGATAGTAAGTTCCTTGCGAGTGGTTGTGATGATGGAACACTAAAAGTTTGGAATGTTGATACTGGAAAAGAAAAGTTAACTATACATGGACATACAGGTTCAGTCCAGGCATTAAAGTTGCTTGATGATGAGAAAATGCTCTATTCTATTTCATCTGACGGGATACTAAGGATGTGGAATTTAGAAAAGAATACCGAACAACTCGTACATACAAAACAACCGTGGTACGTTTTTGCAGCAGATTTCTCGAATGATGGAAAGCTTATCGCAACTGGCTGTTGGGGTGAAGTCAGACTATGGGATATTGAAGAACAGAGCTTCTACGAACCCATGAAAAAAGATGGTAATTTTGTTGTTGCATTGGCTTTCTCTCAAGATGATAAATTTGTCGCGAGTGGTCATTGGAAAGGCAAACTCAGACTATGGGATGTCCCGAATCGTCGATTATATACTGAACTTAATGGACATACTAAGGATGTCAAGGATATAGCATTTTCATCGGATGGCAAAAAGTTTGCAAGCGGTAGTACAGATGGGACAGCCTACTTATGGAATCTTAGTACAATGAAAAACACATTGCTGACAATTGATCAAAAACGTGGTGTTGGAAGGTTTGCATTTTCACCAGATAGTCGTATACTCATTACTGTTCATCTGGATGGCACAATGCAAATATGGGATACAGACACGCACAAACACATAGAGAACTTTATAGATAGAGGAGGTATTCCAGATGCTTTGGAATTCTCATCTGATGGAAAAACTGTATATGGATATCATGGAGGCATAATTTGCATTTACGATGTGGATTCAAGAACGTTAGTCCGCGAATTACCTATAGGTGATATAGTTAGGCAAACAAAGTTTGCATTTTCACCTGATCGCAAGACACTTGTTAGTGGAGGTTATGATGGTTCAATTCATATCTGGGATTTAGAAAAAATATACAAGTAAGTGAAATTATAAATCAATACTTTTTCTTGTCTTTTGAGTCTTTTGTAGAATTTGTAATCGCAGCACTACTATCAATTTTTTACATCTCCGCTAACTTTTTCTGTAGCCAAACCCGCATAGGGGCATTCCCGGGATCGCATACCTCTATGAAATGTCCCGGCAACGGTTGTCCTATCAACGCCTCAACATCTCGTCGTCGTTCTGCTACAACTTCTGGATGATCACTCGCGACGTTTTTCTTTTCTTCTGGATCGTTCCGTACATCAAAAAGTTGATCACCTTTTTCATCCTTATACCCAACAGATGTGCAGAAATTCCAATGATAGTCGCGCACACTCACGCGTCCAACTGCATTACCGGTTGTAAAACTTGCCCATCCATTGATAATCCGTTCGCGGAGATATGCTTTTTTCTGAGAAACAAGTTGCCACATATCCTCACCATCAGTCCAACCACATGGAATATCAATAAGGTTTAGTAGTGTCGGCATCAGATCGTGGTTCTGTACAAATGCTGAAATGTCTTTATCGTGGGGTCCATTAGGATGACGTATCATCAAGTTCAGTTGCGTATTGAACGGGTGTAGTTTGTTGGCACCTTTTCCAAAACTTCCGTGATCACGAAGCTGCGTACCGTGGTCTGACATGACAACTACAATTGTTTCATCGCGAATGTTTAGGGCATCAATTTTATCCAATACGGCACCGACCCATTTATCAACGAAAGTGACTTCTCCAAGATAGAGTGCTTCAATTCGGTCGCGTTCCTCGTCAGAGGGTCCTCCACCTTCGTTAGCACTACCTGGTGTAATGAAGTCTTTTCCTGAATAGTCTGGCATATAAATATCAGCGTAAGATTTAGGTGGATCCCAAGGTTCATGGGGATCGAAACTATCCACCCATAAGAAGAATGGACCGACGGTATGATTATCTTCGAGCCAATCAGACGCAGCACGGAAGACGCGAGCACAACTATAGTCATCATCGGATTTTCGGTGACGTTGAGATAACAAATAGTTCACAAGTCCAGCATGCCGTTGCCAATTGATAGGTTCACGGACATGTTTACGGAGTAAATCTTCAATTAATCTGGGATCTCCACTATGCCAGTTATCTGATTCTTGTCCACGGATAAAATCGAAGTGTGCGAATCCACGTGAGAAATTCATTGTCGGTTTGAACATGTGATATGTATCCGCAATGAGAGCAGTCAGATAACCACGTTCCAGTAGTACTTCGGCAATAGTATCTTGCTCTGGTGGTATCTTATGCCATCCGGGTGCGTGATGCCAATGTCCGCGTCTATCAAAGTTATATTTCCATGGGAAACTACGCATACCCGTGAAGTTTCCACGTCGAATCTGAAGTGTCGGTTGTCCCTCACCAAAAGCATTGGTAAAACGCACGCTTTCCGATGCAAATGCATCCAGATTAGGCGTTTGCACGTGACTGAACTTCCTACCTTCCCCAATGATGTCCGCTCTAAATGTGTCTAAACAGATACAAACAATATTCATAGTGTTACATTCCTCTCATTTCATCTAATATTTTTCCTGCAGCCTCTAATGGGTCGTCTGCTTCAATGATTGGTCTACCCACAACGATGAAATCTGCGCCACGATTTATTGCTTCTGCTGGTGTGGTAATACGACGTTGGTCTCCTGGGTCTGCCCATTTGGGACGGATCCCTGGTGTGACTATCAGAAAGTTATCACCACATGCTTTACGGATCGGTTCTATTTCCAACGGGGATGCAACAACACCGTTCAGACCCGCATCTTTTGCTTGTTTCGCGAGATATACAACTTGTTCTGTAAGTTGTCGTTCCGATGCGAAGTTTGACTTAAATCCTGTCTCATCCATGCTTGTAAGAATTGTTACCCCGAGTAGGATAGGATTAGGTATTCTTGCTTTGTATGCGGCATCATCTGCGCTGAATCTGGCTGCCTGCATCATTTCAAAACCACCAGATGCATGCATGTTAATCATATTTGCTCCGTGTTTTGTCATCGTACCCACATCGCGCGCTACTGTGTTAGGGATGTCGTGAAATTTTAGGTCAACAAAAACATTATACCGGTTTTGCGTGAACCATGGAAATGCTTCCATACCAAGCGCACTGAATGCTTGAAAACCTATCTTAAACCATGACACCATATCCATAAGAGTCCCGGATAACCAGTCAATCTCTTCACCATCGTCCGTATCTAAAGCAACTATTAATCTATTTTTCAATTTATTCACCTGATGCAGCTGTGGTCTATGTATTCAATACCTCGTTAACAATTTTCTGTGTTTCTTTGTGTGCATCTTCAATTTGTGTCTGACAGGAATAAACATGCATTGCAATCTCATTCAGTTGTTCTTCAAATGCAGCTATCATCCGATTCACTTCTGCAGGAGATGTGCCACCAAGACTCTGATTGTTCTCAAGTGCTAATTTCGGATCTAAAATCTGCTTTAGTTCTGAAATTGGAATGTCAAAATCTTTCTGTTTCAAGAGAATTTGTGTTAACTCCAAATCAGCAAAAGTTTTTTCTTTTTCAACCAGTTCTCTAACCAACCAACCTACAATCTCGTGACTCTCACGAAAACTGAGTTGATGTTCCTTGACCAGATAGTTCGCGAGTTCAGTTGCTGTAGCGAAGTTTGAATTCACTAACTCAGCCATCCGATCTGTATTAAAAGTAGTTGTATTGAGAAGATTAGGTAAAATACCGAGACAGGACTTGACAATATCAAATGCTTCCCATAATGGCGGTTTATCCTCCTGAAAATCGCGGTTATATCCCATTGGCAGACCCTTGAGATTAGTTAACAGGTCTATCAATGCCCCGTAGACGCGTCCTGTTCTGCCGCGCGTAAGTTCTGCAATGTCCGGATTCTTTTTTTGTGGCATTATGGAGCTTCCTGAACTGTATGCATCGTCAAGCACCGCAAAGCCGTATTCAAAGGTTGTCCAATATATAATCTCTTCGCTCAGTCTTGAAAGATTAGCCATTACAAGTGATAAGGCAAATAGTATCTCTGCAATAAAATCACGACTACTGATTACGTCAAGTGCATGTTCGTGTGGTGTATCAAAACCGAGCAGTTTGGTTGTTAGGTGACGGTCAATTGGGAAAGTTGTACCTGCTAAGGCACATGCACCAAGTGGGTTCGTATTAGCAAGTTCGTAAGCAGATTGAAGACGTTTTTGGTCACGCAAAAACATACTGACATAGGCAGTTGCCCAGAAACCGAGACTAATCGGTTGCGCATGCTGTGTATGTGTATATCCGGGCATGACGGTGTCGGCATGGTCTTTGGCAATGGTTAGGAAAGCATCGCATAACTTTGAAATACCACGTTGGATATTCAGAATCTCATCACGTATGTATAGATGTGCATCTACAAGTACCTGATCATTGCGAGACCGAGCAGTATGTAGTTTACCGCCTAATTCGGGTCCTGCGTTCTCAATCAGATAGGACTCAACATTCATGTGAACGTCTTCTTTATTCGGATCAAGAGAGAAGTTTCCATTTTGGAAATCTTCCTCTGCTTTACATAACCAATTTAGAATCTCTCGTAGATCAGTCTCCGAGATAATCCCTTGCCGTTCAAGCATAACCGCATGTGCTTTACTTCCCCAGATATCGTATACGATGAGACGTGTATCTGCTTCAATGGAGTGTGTGAAGGCAACTGTTTCTGAGGTGAGGTTTGTGCTAAAACGTCCACCCCAAAGAGGTTTATGTGGAGTCTGCATATTTTTTAAATACTACGCTACTTGTGGCGGTCTTCGCGGTGCATTTGGTTGGATGATCTTACGTTGTTCTGGAGTCAAACGCGCTAACAACTCCTCTGAATGTGGATAATCAAAACGTTCACGTACGTATCTTGGTGAGTATCGATAAACAATGGATCTACGATAGCCAGGATTTGTCCGTTCTGCTGACCCGTGTGTGATTGCATCTGTGAACATAACTACATCCCCAGCTTTCAGATGCACTTCCTGCGTAGCAAATGCTGAACCGGCAGGTTTACCGGTATATCCATCGTAAACGATACCTTTTCCATCATGTTTCAAACGCGGATGAATCTCAGAGCATTTATGACTTCCCGGTATTAACACCGGAGCACCATCTCCCGGACCGATGTCGTTTATTGCCATCAGGACATTTATCTGTCCCACAAGCCATTCTCCAGTATTTATTTGACGGAAGGTTAAATAACTCAATGGAACATGTCCACCGCAGTGAATGTGGATGAAACCACCCGGACCACGAACATTTAAAAAATTCTCATGGATTGAAAGTCCATTCACCTCATGGACGTATTTCTGAATCATATTTATCCATGCAGGGTGATCAATTAACTTTTCGAATACCTTACCACCCTCAATGATATTCTGAAAATTGACACCATTTTCTATATTATAGGTATGTGTCTCAATATTACCTATCCAGCGCGGTATCCGTCTATCATCGGAATTGGGTTCCCAAGGTTGTTCAACATAAGCCCAATTCGTATCAATCCATTCATTTATCTTATTCAGGTCTTCATCCGAAATAGCATCTTCTAATATCAGATACCCTTGTAGGTCAAATAGGTAATCGAGGTGTTCTTGATCCATGTTACTCTCCGGGTTTGTTCCATAGTTGATGTGAGAACTGCCCTTATATTATCTGAGTTACCATCACATATAGAATAACCAAATTTCTCATTACAGATAAGCATTTAAATCTGCTTCTGAAGGAGTTGGTGTTGAAATACCGTCTTCAGGAATCTCTACCTTTGCTGTCCAAGCAATGGCGTTGAGGATAAACTTTCTAAGATTGTCATCACCCCAATTTTTATGGTAATGTCCACCTGTAAAACCGAAGCCCCGTCCACCATCCTGTCGTTCTTTGCACCAACCGAGATGCTGTGGTTCACCTTTTGCAACTGACGCACGAACATGTGGGTTGCCGCTGTGTGGTCCATCAGGTCTCTTGAGCGTTGACTCAGGCGCGACTGCACTCAACACTGGTACTACATCTTGCATATTTTTAGGAAATCGCATGTGATAATACCATTCGTCATCTAATGAGAATGGGACCATACCGTTAGTTACTGGATGATCTGGAAAAGCGGTGAATTCTGCGGTCCAATGTGGATTTACAGAAAGATGAGTCTCGAAATAACCGCCGATCCATTCCAAAAACCGATCTCCCGGTTCCCCTTTAGGCACTTCAACTGCATAGTTCGGAATATAACTCCAATAGTCAATTTCAAATATTCCTGTACACACATCAGTCTATAACAAACTTAAAAACAATTTTACCTGTTATGATTGCCATTGTCAATCATAATTTGAAGCAGTGCAGAGCCTTCAGTTTTCCAAAAAATCTGATTTTCTAAATTAAAGTTTTGTCTGAACCAGGATTTTCAGGATTTCAGGATTTTCAGGATTATAGTATTTTTTTAGATACATGTAATTCCTCAGTATAGATGTCCGATTATGAATAAAATTGCTTCGAAAAAAACGAACCAAAAAAGGGTGTTTTTCGGTTTTTGGTTCGTTTTGAGATTCGGGTTTATGCCAGTATGGAACTGGGTTTATAGGGTGGTACGATTTTTTTAGAATTTTCATTTTGGTTCGTTTTTCCTTTTCAGTATTTTTTCATATTCAGTCGTTAATATTCGGATTACAATAGAAATAAAAGGATATTAAATTTGTCGGCTCAATAAACGTCAATTTAGCGAGAAACGTTATACCAATTCTAATAAATACAGTCTCATTATGAGTTTCTGGAATTCGCTATTAGGTGAAGAATGTAAGAGGCGCAATGAATTGCGCGACTACGAACGCGTTCTTTGTTAATGAGAAGTGTTCTATACACCTTTCGTCCCGCTGGGACTTAGTGTTCATGTCGGAGGTCGCTTTGCTCGCTCCGACCTACGAATGCTTAATAATGTCATCATTTCGAAATGATGTTATATTTTAACGGGTGGTGAGTTGTGGTGGGTAGTATATCAAAGAGGTGGAACAATATATATCCAATATGTTTTATGTAATTTTCAGAATTTCAGTTTGTCTGAACCAGGATTTTCAGGATTTCAGGATTTTCAGGATAAGAGAAGAGACTGAACAAGGATTGTCAGGATAAGAGGTCGATCCTACAGAGGAAGACTTTATTTTGAAAATCATATTATTTGGGAAACTGGATGGCTCTGGAAGGAGTGTATTGAAGGTATTGAAAATTGGTTTTTTATCTGGTATGCTATGGAGATATACTCTATTTGATTGTAAACTATAAGTGTAATTCTTAGATGTAAACAAACAATAACAGAAATGCGTTTAATTTAAAAAATTCTCAAGAAAACATAACAAATTAGTATAAGGAGAATCTCTGATGAAGTATATATATACATCAATAATAGCAATTCCTTTTCTTATATTTGCATTACTCTTGAACGGATGTGAAGAATCTACATCCGGTGGAAGTGGGGCAATAGACCTTGGCCGTGCAGAACCTAAAATAATAGATTCAGTGCTTTCTGTAGATGTAGTTGATGATAGACCTTCTGACATCACGGATACATTTGATTCCGAATTAGATGATAAGGTGTTTTTATGGATTTTATGGGATAATATTGATACTGGACACAAAGTTGAGGTAAATTGGATCTCTCCTGCTGATGATTTGGATGATCCTCCATATCACAGTGAAAAGATTACAATATCTTCTACAACTGGTGAAAAAATTACGTGGTTTTATATTGATGCACCAACTGGTGGGTTAAGTGGAGAGAGATTTGCATCGGGTTATTGGATTGTTGAGATTTATCTGGATGATCTCTTTGAACGGGGGCATCTGTTCTATATGGAATAGGAAATTGCTATAGGTAGACAATCAATGTTAGATTGTGAGAAAACACAAAGATTGCTCTAATATACAAACAGAAATGAAATGTTGAAAAATCGTAGTATGGATGTGGTATGTCATCTATCCCTTCACAACACCAATCGGTCGAAGGCGCGCAACACGGCGGGATAGTCCTGCTTCATCCACAACGCGTACTACTTCATCAACATCTTTGTATGCCTCAGATACCTCTTCACGTAATGTCCGCTTACCTTCAGCACGAACGAATATACCTCGTTCTTCAAGGTCTTTTTGAATAGAACGTCCTTCGGTTAATGCTATTGCTTTACGGCGTGAGAGGACTCTTCCCGCACCATGGCAGGTAGTTCCCCAGGTCTCTGCCATTGCACCGGGATTGCCAACCAACACATAAGAGGCAGTCCCCATATCACCAGGAATGAGTACCGGTTGTCCAACCTTTTGATATTTTTCGGGGATTTCAGGATGTCCAGCAGGAAAAGCACGTGTTGCTCCTTTTCTATGGATGAACAACTCACGTTCTTTCCCATCAACTTCATGCTTTTCAAACTTCCCGATGTTATGGGATACATCGTATACAAGCTCCAATCCGAGTTCGTCTTCAGTTGTGTCAAAATACTTCATAAAGGTCTGTCGAACAAGATGCATAATGCATTGACGATTGTTCCACGCATAGTTCGCACTACATGCCATTGCTGTGATGTAATCCTGTCCTTCGGGAGAGTTGATTGGGGCAGAAGCAAGTTGTCTATCAGGTAGGTTTATTCCGTACCTTTCTGTGACTTGAACCCAACTTTTAACGTGTTCGTCGCAGATTTGATAACCAAAACCGCGTGAACCTGTATGGATCATGACACAGATATTACCTTCATTCAAACCCATAGCATCAGCTGCTTCACGGTAAAAGATACGATCAACGACTTGCACCTCAAGAAAATGGTTACCTGAACCGAGTGTGCCGAGTTGGTTTTTTCCGCGTTCTAAAGCACGTTGGCTTGCCGCATCAGCATTAGCGTGTTGAAGGATTCCCGACGCTTCGGTAAATTGAAGGTCTTTTGGGTGTCCGTATTCACGCTCAATAGCCCAATTCGCCCCTTTTTCTAACATATATCGCTCTTCATTGATAGAGAGTTGTATCTGTCCCTTGGAGCCAACACCGCAAGGCACGTTGTCAAAGAGTTCTCCGATGAGTCCTTTGGTCTTACCTTCTAACTGTTTAGACTTAAGGTTGGTTCGTATCAATCGGACCCCACAATTTATATCGTATCCAATACCCCCGGGAGAAACGACACCATCTGCCTGCGGGTCAGTGGCTGCAACCCCTCCGATGACGAATCCGTATCCCCAATGAAGATCTGGCATTGCAAGTGAGTGTTTTACAATACCGGGAAGATGCGCGACGTTTGCGACTTGCTGCAATGCTTCATCACTCTTCGCCTGATTAAGCAGTTTTTCATTTGCATAGATGATTCCGTCAACGCGCATACCCTTCATGTAACTTTTCGGTATACGCCAACGATACTCATCTAATTTTTCAAGGATTACGTTTGATGCCATTTTATACTCTCACTTTTAGGAAACAGTATTATACAATTTGTGATAATTCAGGTAAATCAACCCATTTTCGTGTTTTCCAAGATTCCATTCCTTTTTCAGCTAATTGGACACCTTTTGCCCCTTCAAGAAGAGTCCACGGAAAAGGTTCATCTGCGACGACATGCCGTAGGAACAACTCCCACTGTGCTCTGAATGCGTTCTCGTAGGTCTCCTGTTCGGGTACCTTAAGCCATCCGTCAAAGAACTTTATTGGTTGTTCAATATCAGGATTCCAAACAGGACGAGGTGTACCAGACAAAGGCTGAATCCAACAATCTCTTAAGCCGACAACAGCAGAGCCATTTAATCCATCAACTTGTATGGTCAGCAGGTCGTCTCTACGAACACGAACTGCCCAAGATGAGTTAAAGTGTGCAATAGTCCCATCTTCTATTTCAAAGGTTGCATAAGCTGCATCTTCTGCTGTGCATTGATAAGGTTCGTTGTTCTCGTCCCAACGTTTGGGAAGATGTGTTGTTGCAATACAGGATACTGCTTTGACCGCGCCAAAAAGGTTGTCTAACACATATCGCCAGTGACTAAACATGTCAAGAATAATACCACCGCCATCTTCGGATCGGTAATTCCATGAAGGACGTTGTGTAGGAATAGCATCCCCTTGAAAGACCCAATATCCAAACTCACCTCTAACTGCGATGATTCTTCCAAAAAAGTCAGCGTCTATCAGTCTTTTAAGTTTCTGTATTCCTGGTAACCAGAGTTTATCCTGCACGACACCGTTTTTCAATCCTGCTTTTGCTGCCTGTTCATATAGACTATATGCGTCTGCACTCGTTGTTGCAGAAGGTTTTTCACAATAGATGTGTTTTCCTGCTGATATTGCAGTTTGGACAGCGTCAACACGACGAGATGTTACTTGAGCGTCGAAATATACTGAATATGTGTCGTCTGCAAGGGCAGCGTCAAGGTCTGTGCTCCAATTCTCAACACCTGTTGCTTCAGACAACTTTTCTAATTTCGCAGGATTTCTCCCAACGAGATATGGATCAGGCATTATCACTTCGCCCTCACCTATTGGAATTCCACCGTCTTCTGCTATTGCTAATATAGAGCGAATGAGGTGTTGATTTGTTCCCATCCTGCCAGTAACACCATTCATTATGATACCAACACGATGTGTCTTAGGGGTTTGGTTGGTCATTTACAATCCTTATTTATTTTCAGAGAAACTTTACGTTCAATTTACGAATAGAGGGAATTATGTTGCATTCTAATCTTCAGGTTTATCTGTGCATTGAGGAGCTGCACCTTCTGGGAGTGGGGGTACATCAATTCCTGCTTTTGGAAGTGTTCCTGCGAGTTCCTGTTTCCAATGGTCAACATCTCCTGCTGGACCATAACAGTAGACCATGTGCATTGGAGTGTCACTGGTATTCGTCAACTGGTGAAAAACCCACGAAGGAATGAATACTGTTTGTCCAGCAGATATTGTTTGACGTTCTTCACCAAGACACATTTCACCTTCACCTTCAACGATAAAGTAGATTTCTTCCTGTTCGTGGTTATGCCACGGCACTTGTCCTCCGTTTGGTTCTAAAACCACAAATCCCATACAGAATTCATTTATCTGTATTGGGGATGCACCTCCAACAAGATTTCTGGTTAATCGTCGTGCCGGATATGTTCTACCTTCGATTTTATTTACGTCAGCAATTAGCATTTATATATTTGTCCTTTCTGTGAGAAAACGTAATTTTGTACTATTCAAAAAGTTCTGCCACCTTACATGAGAAGCCTTCAACTACCTCTTCTCCGCTGAGTGTGTCATTTCGAGTGAGGAGTGTTATATCTGTTTCTGAACGATATACATTTACAGTTTTAGATCTCGGTTTGATCACCCATACCAACTGTGTTCCTGCTTCAAGATATGCAAATACCTTTTCTTCAACCCGTAGCAATGTATCTGAAGGAGAAACAACTTCAACAGCGAGATCGGGGGGAACAGGAAATGCTTTGCTTTTATCATCTGGGATTCTATCGGTTGAAATGAAGGCAATATCAGGTATTAGAACCCTTTCACCAACTCGGAATCCTGTATCTGGTACATAGACACGACCCAAATGATTATCACGAACATACAAATATAATGGTGAAACTAAATTCATACTAATGTCACCGTGTTCAACAGACGTTGGTGGCATCGGAATTAACTCTCCTTTAATGTATTCATATCCCTCTAAATCACTCTCAAGGAATTCCTCTAATGTCATTTTGGGTAAATCAGAGGGAATACTGTCATTAGAAATTTGGCGTGCCTCATGAGTTTCCATTATTCTCCTCCTACGTAATTGTGTATTTTCTATTGACAATTTACCATAAAACACATAAGCAATTCAACCGCTTTTTACATTATGAATGTTGAGCAAATAGTATAGGCGTGTGGACATAATCAGTTCACACGCCTATAGTTTGTAGACTTTCTTTTGATCTAAGACTTTGCTTCAATAACAGCCTGTGCTGCTGCCAAGCGAGCGATTGGCACACGGAATGGTGAGCAGGATACGTAATTGAAGTCTAATCCGTAACAGAACTTCACAGAATGTGGTTCACCCCCATGTTCACCGCAGATACCAACTTTCAGATCAGGTCGTGCTTCTCTACCTTTTTCGCAACCGATCTGTAATAGGCTGCCAACACCTTCTTGGTCTAAGACTTGGAACGGATCGTATTCGAGAATACCGTTTTTGACATAATCGTCAAGGAATTTTACTGCATCATCGCGACTCATACCGAATGTCGTTTGGGTAAGGTCATTTGTGCCGTAGGAGAAGAATTCAGCTTCAGCTGCGATTTTGTCAGCAGTAAGTGCTGCGCGGGGTAACTCTATCATTGTTCCGATCAGATATTCAACGCGAGTACCAGTTTCATTAAAGACCTCTTTTGCAATATCATCGACAACCTTACGTTGTAATGAGAATTCGTTGATATGTCCGACGAGTGGTATCATAATTTCTGGTAGCACTTTGATACCGCGTTTTGAGACATCTACAGCAGCTTCAAAGATTGCGCGTGCCTGCATCTCAGTAATTTCCGGATAGACAATACCAAGTCTACATCCGCGATGTCCAAGCATTGGATTGAATTCATGTAATTCCTCTACTCGTTCACGGAGTTTTTGTACATCAACATTAATTCTTTCTGCGAGATCAGAGATTTCAGACTCGTTTTTGGGTAAAAACTCATGTAATGGTGGATCAAGTGTGCGTATAGTGACTGGGTATCCAGCCATAGCCTCAAAAATACCGATGAAATCTGAACGTTGGTGGGAAAGTAGTTTTGTTAACGCTTGTTTACGTTCAAATGTGTCATCCGCAAGTATCATCTCTCGGACCGCATCAATTCCTGTTCCAAAGAACATATGTTCAGTCCTACAGAGTCCTATACCTTCTGCACCGAATCCCCGTGCATTTTTCGCATCTTCTGGTGTATCTGCATTTGTTCTAATATCAAGGGTTCGAACTTCATCAGCCCATTCCATTAGAATCCCGAATTGTCCACTAAGTTCTGGCTGTATTAGAGATACCTGACCGTTGAGAACATCTCCAGTTGAACCGTTGAGAGTAATGAAATCACCTTCACCATATCGTTTTCCACCAACGATAAATTCTAATGCTTCTTCATTTATAAAAAGATCAGAACATCCTGCAACACAACATTTTCCCATGCCGCGTGCAACAACAGCAGCGTGACTTGTCATTCCACCACGAGCGGTCAAAATACCTTCAGCTGCATCCATTCCACCAATATCTTCTGGTGAAGTTTCTGATCTGACAAGAATAACTTTCTCACCTTCAGCGGCAAGTTCTTCTGCACGAATTGCTGTGAACACAACTTTCCCGACTGCTGCGCCAGGTGATGCTGGTAATCCTTGTGCAATCACTTCAACTGAAGCACCAGGGTCAACACTCGGATGCAATAACTGGTCAAGATCGTTGGCGGGGACGCGTGTCAAAGCAGTTTCTTTGTCAATCAAACCTTCTTCAACCATTTCAACAGCGATACGAACTGCTGCTTGTCCCGTACGTTTTCCGTTACGTGTTTGTAGCATGTAGAGAGTTCCATCCTGAATTGTAAACTCCACATCCTGCATGTCCTTATAGTGCGTCTCTAATTTCAATCCGATAGCAACTAATTCATCATACGCATCTGGATTGATATTTCTCAATTCAGATATAGGCAACGGCGTTCGGATACCAGCAACAACATCTTCTCCTTGTGCATTCATCAAAAATTCACCATAGAATTGGTTTGCACCTGTTGAGGGATTACGGGAAAAAGCAACACCTGTGCCAGAACTTCCGCCCATATTGCCGAACACCATTGCTTGCACATTGACAGCAGTGCGTCCAAGTTCTTCCGAAATATCGTTTATACGACGGTAGGTGATTGCGCGTGGATTGCCAGAAGATTCAAATACAGCATCACGTGCCATATCCAGTTGACGACGTGGTTCATCAGGAAAGTCGCTTCCCGTTTTCTGCTTGATAACATGCTTGAATTCCTTAACGAGTTCCAATAGGTCTGATGCTTCCAATTCTGTATCTAAGGTAACACCTTTATTCTTTTTCTTTTCTTCAAGCAGATGTTCAAATTCGTCATGGTCAACACGTAATACTACATTTCCGAACATCTGAACAAACCGACGGTATGCATCATAAGAAAAACGTTCGTTACCAGATTTTGTAATTAACCCTTTAACAGCATCATCATTTAGACCGAGGTTCAGAATTGTATCCATCATCCCCGGCATTGAAACAGCAGCACCAGAACGCACAGAAACAAGTAGAGGGTTTTCTGTATCTCCGAATTTTTCATCCAGGGAATCTTCTAATTTCTGTAGATTTTCAGTAATCTGTTGGTCAAGTCCGTGAGGATATTTCTTTTCATTATCATAATAAAATTTGCATACTTCAGTGGAGATTGTGAAGCCTGGGGGTACTGGAATGCCGAGATTTGTCATCTCAGAAAGGTTTGCTCCCTTACCACCGAGTAAGAGTTTCATGGTAGCATCACCTTCCCCTTCACCAGCTCCAAAGAAGTAAACATATTTCGGTTGTGTCATTAATTTCCTCCAATTATTATAGTCGTCTTTCAGTAGTCACTTTATTTAATATAGCCATAATCATAAACTATCTACCATAGTCTTTCCGCTGGCTGCTGTTTGCCATTTATATCGAATAAATCATACGACTTGCTTCTTCAAATTCAGGTTCAAGTGGGTCTGTTGATAGATAGAGTTTCTGATATGGTTCATACAATTGTATATAACTCCAATTTACACCACAAAGGACTTTTCCATTATTTACAAGTTTGATAAATCTACCACGAAACTTTGCCCTTGTCCTTTCAGGTGGGGAATGCATCGCACGACGAATCTGTGTGTCGTCCAAGATTCTTTCTGTTAATCCGCGTTTTTCTGCTTTATAATATACACTGCTGTCTTGGCGGATATTGTGGTATTCCAAATCCAAACGTCTTACTTCTGCAGAATTCCAGTCGAGGGAACGGCGTTTAACATAAGTTTCTATCCATTTTCGTTTGATGACCCAGTCAAGTTCACGTTCTAACTGCATCGGATCTTCTTCAAGACATGTCATAACGTATTCCCAACGTGCCATAACCTCGTCAGTCGTGGAGTCTGAATCTACAGTTTCAAGATAACGTTTTGCACATTCAAAGTATTGCCATTGAAGTTCTATTGCAGATAGTCGTTTCCCGTTTTCAAGTTCAATAAGTCGCTTACATGAAACATCCTCAGAAATTTCGTGTATAGCTTGGACAGAGTTGCGGAGAGCAAACCGTTCCGTAATAAAATGGTCCTCAATCATACGAAGAATGATACCAGTAGTTCCAACTTTCAAGAATGTTGAAAATTCGGACATGTTGGAATCACCAACGATGACGTGTAGCCGTCTATATTTTTCTCTGTCAGCATGGGGTTCATCGCGAGTATTGATAATCCCGCGTGCGGTAGTTGTAGCGATGGATATTTCTTCTCGGATGTGTTGTGCGCGTTGGGAAATCTCATAGAAACCTTGGTCGCTTCGTTTAATTTTTCCCGCGCCGGTATAAATTTGTCTGGTAACAAAAAAAGGGATGAGTTGTGATGCTAACTGCCGAAAACTAACTTTTTCGCGCTCCATAAGATAGTTTTCATGACAACCGTAGGTATTCCCTACAGTATCTAAGTTATTTTTAAAGATTGAGATTTTTCCACGAAAACCGTCAGCGCGCATTCTCCGTTCAGCCGTTGTTGCAAGCCGAGTGACAATTCGCTCTCCAGCTTTATCGTGTGCTACCAGTTCAATGACATCATCACATTCTGGAGTTGCGTATTCAGGGTGGCAGCCAATGTCTTGATAAAACCTTGCCCCGTTTTCAAGAAATACATCTGGATACATCCGACCAGATATAATTTCACGAAACAGATACATTACAACATTCTGAACAGTCAGTTTCTTGCCTTTGTTTTTGTCTGGGGTACAGATAATCCCGTATTCGGTTTCCAACCCGTATATTCTACGATGCATGATTAAATATCTCTGCTATCTCTTCAACTGAAAACCGACGAAATTTACGTCGTCCAGAAGTCACATCAAGACAACTAACCTCTATTGTCTCTGGAGTTATCTGATACGGTTCCGATTCTTCTACCTCTATAGATTCAAATGCACGCGATGCAAGCTGCAAAGCATCTGCTAATTCCAAACCTTCTATGTATTCATCGTTTAATTTCTGGGTGATAGCATCTGCCCTACCACCAATTACAGCAAATTTTTCACTTTCCTCATAGGTGCCATCAAACGTAATCTTATAAATCTGGCTTCTTACGCCGGGACTACTATCCACTTCACAAACAAGAAGTTCAATCTCAAGTGGTTTTACATCCCATCCTTGTGCAATTGTGCTCATGTGTTGTGAGTATAAGTTTGTCAACCATTTCCCAGTAACATCTTCACGGTAATAGGTATACCCTTTAACCTCTGCTTCACGAATACCTGCAACTCGAAGTGCCTCATATTCTGAAACTCGTCCAGTAGAAGCAAGCGCAATTCTATCGTATATTTCAGAAATCTTGAATATTGTTCTTCTGGGGTTCTCGGCTACCATCAGAAGGCCGTTGTTATACTCTAAAACAACCACTTCCTTTGCTTGTTCAATGCCACGATCAACAAAGACCTTTTTATCTTCCCAAATTTGATCGGGCGAAACGTAATATGGCGTTGACATTGTTCCCTCAATTATTAAAACTAAATGCCTAAATGACTATAGACTTACTTTTGCTCTAAACGCGAAACTAATTCATGGAACATACTTTCAACAGTTTCCTCTGAAACATCAGACACACCTTCTTCTGTGATAACTGTCAAAGTAGGAAAGATTCTCCTAATCAAATCGGGACCACCAGTAGCAATATCCTCATCTGCAGCATCCCATAATGACTCTATTATTGCCTTTAATGCGGATTCTTGTGACATATCTGGTTGAAATAACTTTTTGAGGGTAGTCCTCGCATCTTTTCCACCAGAACCGATGGCATAATAGGAATCTTCCTCGTAACGTCCACCAAGCACATCATATTTAAATATCCGTCCTTTCCTCTGTTTTAAGTCATAACCTGCAAATAGAGGAAGGACAACTAAACCTTGCATAGCTAAGCTTAAGTTTGTTCTGACAAGGTTTGAAAGATAATTTGCTTGTCCATCCAAACTTAAGGAAGTTCCTTCCATTTTTTCGTAGAACTCCACTTGAACTTGGAATAACTTGGCAGTTTCAAAACAAGGTCCGGCAACACCTGCGATTGCTATTGCAGAATGTCTATCAATTTTAAACACTTTCTGAATCCGTCTTTCACCAACTTGGTATCCTTCGGTTGCTTGACGGTCACCTGCAATAATTACACCCGTATCATAGACGAGTGCTAGGACAGTAGTCCCTTCCAAAAAGTTGTGTGGAAAGTTCTCCTGCATCCGGTTGAATCGGTTCCAGTCAGCAACACTTTCAGGTGCACGATTTTTCAGAATTTGTAGAAAATCGGTTGTTCCATAGTCATGAGGTTTGAGCAATCCTATTGACCTCCACGTTGGATAAAGTTTTCAACGAATTCCTCGGAATCTTCTTCTAAAATCTCATCGATTTCATCGAGAAGTGCGTCTAAATCCTCCGTCAAATCATCAACGTTGTCATTTATCTCGGAATTGGGTTGGATCTCCTCATTTTCATTGATGGGGTGATCTCTGTATTCTTGCTGTTTTTCGCGTGGCATGTTGTACTCCTTTAAATATGTAGTTTACGTCTAATCCGCAAACTTATATAGTCTAACATAATTCCATCGGGTAAACCCTTTATCAACAAGACAATTAACTATCAGTACGAATTTGGTTGACGAGTTCATCAACGGTACATGAATTCAGTAATTCACCGATTATTTCTTGTGTGCCAAAATGTGGGCGTTCCATCATGATTTTATCAAAACCTGTAGGTCCATTGAAAACTATTGAATTCCAACTTACACTATGGATACTGTTCGGAAATTTTCGTAAACATGTACCTCTAAAATATGCCCGTGTATCTAAAGGAGGATGCTGAATTGCATGCACCACCTCCTCTTGAGACAACAAACGTTCTACATGTCCGTTCTTGAGCAATCGAGCATAAAGTCCTTTTTCAGGACGTAGATCATGATACTGAAGATCAAGCATCCGAACACGCGCGTCTGTCCATTTAAAGGCGTGTCTATCAATATATGCATCAATAAGCCTTTTCTTAATAACCCAATCTATATGCTGCCCCATACTCATAGGATCAGATTTCAGGTTGATTAAGACATACTCCCATTTGTCCAATAGATCTTCTACTACAGGTGTCCTCTCTTCAGGTGATAGGTGTTTATGTGCAAGTTCCAGATATGCTTGTTGTATCTCAATAGCTGTCCAATTACGATCATCTTTCAGGGAAAACTTGTTTCTACAATCTAAATCTCGTGATACTGATTTTATCACTGCAACCGGATCTTGTAAAGCAAATTGACTACCAACAACACCTTTCTCAATTAATTGAAGGATGATGGATGTGATTCCGACTTTCAAGTAGATAGTGAATTCCGACATATTAGAATCGCCAACGATAACATGTAAACGACGATATAATTTTGAATCAGCGTGTGGTTCATCACGAGTGTTGATTATTGGACGTTCAACCATCGTGCTAAGACCTACCTCTTTTTCAAAAAAATCTGCTCGTTGCGATATCTGAAAGTCAGTATCCTCAGCTCCGTTTTCTGCACCTACCTTTCCACTTCCCGTATAGATTTGCCGTGTAACGAGAAACGGTGTTAATCCATCAACAATATCAGTAAAAGAAATTTTCCGAGACGTTAAATAATTTTCATGTGATCCGTAACTATGTCCCTTATAATCAGTATTGTTTTTGTATATAATTATTTCCTGATTATCCAATAGCAGTTGTTCAGCAGCGAGACGGCTTAGTTCCAAGATAAGTTCACCAGCTTTTTCATATTTTACCAAGTCTCGCGCATTTGTACATTCAGGTGTACAATATTCGGGATGTGCGTGATCGACATAGTATCTTCCACCATTTATTAGAATATCGTTGATGACACTGTTATTTGCATCATCTGAAGGTGGATTTTCACCATCAACTGTAAAACCACGCGCATCCATCAATGGACTTTCTTGTGCATAGTCCCACAAAATCGTTGGTAAATTACGATTATTATAAGCGTTTACAACCAATGTTGATGCAGCTACGAGATCTTGTTCTCGCGCATTTTTGACTGAGATTCCAAACTCAGTTTCAGTGCCGATTATTGTTGGTACTGCCATTATTTATTTTGAAATAAATCAAGTGGAATTACATTCTTAGAGATATGTCCCACCCTTGCTGATCCGCATTTCAGGATTCCTTCGTGTCTCAGGTTCATTTATCAAGGCTCGGATATTAACGATTTTCTCACCTTTTCTGCCAGAGATTTTTGCCCAGTCATCTGGATTTGTTGTATTTGGAAGGTCTTCGTTTTCACGATATTCTTCTCGGATAGCGGTTTTAAGGTCATCCAACGATATTCCTTTTTCTTTTCCTTCTGAACTAATAAGACGCTTAATCGCCATCTTTTTTGCTCGTGAAACAATATTCCTAATCATTGCACCACTTACGAAATCTTTAAAGAAAAGAGTCTCACGTTCACCACGCGTGTAAGTCACTTCTATGAAGCGATTCTCTTCAGTTGTAGCATACATTGCTTGAACCGCTTCGGAGATAAGGTGTTCAGTTATGTCATCTGTATTACTATCAAATTTCTCTACTTCTGTTTTGGCGAATGGGAGATCCGGGGTTAAATAGATAGAAAATATATCCTTGGCTCCATCCATACTCGGACGATCTATTTTAATTTTCACATCAAGTCGTCCTGGTCTCAAAACAGCAGGATCAAGAAGATCTTGTCTATTGCTTGCACCAATAACGATGACATCTCTTAAGTCTTCAACACCATCAAGCATTGAGAGGAACTGTGGCACAAGGGTAGACTCCATATCTGATGATATTCCCATGCCACGCGACCTAAACAGTGAATCCATTTCATCAAAGAAAATGACTACTGGGAATCCTTCTTTGGATTTATCACGTGCTTTTTGAAAAACTTCTCGTATTTTTCGCTCAGTCTCACCGACATATTTGTTAAGAAGTTCAGGTCCCTTAATATTTATGAAATAACCTTTAACATCATCTCTATCGTTTTGTTGCCGAATCCGTTCTGCAAGGCAATTTGCCACTGCACGTGCAATTAATGTCTTACCACAACCTGGAGGTCCATATAGCAATACTCCTTTTGGTGGTGTAAGATCAAATTCGCGATATTCATCTGGATAGAGATATGGCATCTCAATAGCATCTCGAATTGCCTCAATCTGTGAGTCCAATCCGCCAATGTCAGCATAACTTATATCTGGAACTTCTTCAAGCAGTAAGTCATCAAGTTCACGTTTTGGAAGTTTTTCAAGGAGCATGCCACTGGTATGATTAAGTAAAACAGGATCTCCTATCTTCAACTCTTCATCTCTTAATGCCTCTGAGATACGTACAACTTGTTCCTCATCTGTCCGTAGACTCACAACTGCACGATCAGATTCCAACACTTCTTTAATCTTAACAACATCCCCGTGTTTTTCTGGTGGTTTGATCGCAACGACATTTAAGCCACTATTTACAATGACTTCTTGTCCAACTTGTATTTGATTAGGATTTAAGGCGGGATCGTGATTGACACGCCATTTTTTCCCACCGATGTCAACATCAATTGTGTTGTCATCATTTACGCCGAGGAAAATGCCGTAGTTATTGGGAGGGGCACTGAGCTGCTTAACCTTTTCTTTTAGTAGTTCAAGTTTTTCCTTCGCTTCTTGAAGGGTATTTCTAAGTTTTCGGTTTTGACGGTGCGACTGCATAAGCTCTCGCGTCATTTCGTATAGACGTGCATCAACATCATCGTTAGGGGCAGTGCTGAGTTGTCTGCGCAAATCGCTGACTTCGTTCTCAAGCATCTCTATCTGCCAGTTCAACTCACGAATCCGTTGAGGATAATTTGCCGCATCTGATGCAGTTTCCTCAATATCAGAACTTTTCAATAACTCTGTTGAAGTGTCTCTTTTGCTTGCCATACAAATTGTTCTCACTTTCCATTGAAAAGATTGATGGTATGGTAGAATGTCTGTCAGTTAAATATAACAAACTTAGTGCCTAAAAGTATAACATGTTGAAATATATACATCAAGAAAAAACATGGTAACTTGAACGCATCAATTCAATAATAGGATTACTATATTACTTTGTATTGGATAAAGATGTTGAACTATAAAAGATTATATAACTTTCTCTCTAATTGTCATCATTGTCATAACTCGTAGGTGTATCAGTGGTATCCTCAAATCCGGTATTGACATCCTCTTCGTCTTCTTCAACACCTGGAATTGCTCCTGCAACAGAGTCTGAAAGTGAACCCATGTTTTCTCTGATTTTCCTGTCAAGTTCAGCAGAAACTTCTGGATTCTCCTCCAAATACGCTTTCACATTATTTCGACCTTGACCAATTCTCTCATTATTATATGAGAACCAAGAGCCTCTTTTTTCTATAAAACCTGCTTCAACAGCAATATCCAATAGTGTGCCTTCTTTAGATATTCCTTTACCAAAAGTCACATCAAATTCCGCTTCTCTGAAAGGTGGTGCGACCTTATTTTTTACTACTTTTATACGCACTCTGTTACCCAGTATTTCTGTGCCTTCTTTGATTTGTGTAGCACGACGAATTTCTAACCGGACAGAGGCGTGAAACTTCAATGCAAGACCACCCGGAGTCGTGTCCGGATTACCGAACATCACACCGATTTTCTGACGAATTTGATTCGTGAAAATGACGCAGGTCTGCGATTTATTTGTTACCCCTGATAGTTTTCTTAATGCCTTAGACATCAGACGCGGCAATAAACCGACATGAGCATCGCCCATTTCACCTTCTACTTCAGCTTGCGGTGTTAATGCTGCAACTGAATCAATAATTACAACATCAATCGCACCGCTGCGGATAAGCGTTTCCACAATTTCTAAGGCTTGTTCACCTGCATCTGGCTGAGATATTAACAAGTTTTCAAGATTTACCCCGATATTTCGTGCATAAGTTGTATCCAAGGCATGCTCAACATCAATAAATGCTGCAATACCACCCATTTTCTGTGCTTCAGCAACGATGTGTAAGGCTAACGTGGTTTTACCAGTTCCTTCATGTCCAAAGATTTCAATTATTCTTCCTCGTGGTACACCTCCAACACCTAACGCCATATCAAGAGAAAGTGCACCGGTAGGGATTGCTTCTACAGGAACGACTTCGTTGTCAGTAAACCGCATAATCGCGCCTTTACCATAAGCGCGTTCTACTTGAGAGATGGCTTGATCTACTGCCTTCTTTTTATCTTCGGATATTTTTGTATCTTCAGTGTTCAAATCTTCTTCCAACTTTTTCTGATCATCTTTTGCCATTATTAACTATCTCCTATCCAAAAGAATATATATTTAACGGAGTATAGACAGCACCATCTGAATGCAATTCACTTCTTATGAGTGTAATTTTATCAACTGTATGCCTTGTTCCGTCCACAGTTTCGTAATTTTTAAATAATTCAGAAAATGACTTCAAATTTATCTGTCTTTTCAATCTTGCAAGTGTAAAATGTGGGTGAAAACGAGTATCTTCAGAATAATCTATCTTTAATAGTTCACTGTTTATCGCATTAGAAAGTGATACTGTTGGTTCAGAACCCTTTTTTAATCCAATCCATAATACTCGTGGACGAACTAAATTTGGAAATGCACCTATGCCACCAATTTCTATAGAATACGGTTTTTTCTTTTTTGCTACTGTATCTAATACGTCACTAATTTTATCAACGCTACGATTTTCTACATCTCCAAGAAACTTCAGTGTAATATGAAAATTACCGATTTTTGCCCACGATGCCCTACCAATCTTTGACCGTATTTGTGTTTGCACTTCACCTAATATATCCTGAATTCTATTTGGTATCTCAATAGCAACGAAACACCTTATAGTATTTGGTTTCATTAGAATAGCACCTGAAACAGGATTTATGTAACTCGCGTTTTATGTGGAAATTGTCTTAAGGTTTCCATACAATATCTCTATACCTGAGACAATAGTCAAGACTAAAGGTAAGTACATCATGAAATAAATCGGTCCATTGTGATGTATAACAAAATCGGAGATACCATTAAAACTAAGTAGTACCAATCCAATAATAATTACAATTAGTTGAGATGCAGTTTTATATTTTCCCCATCGATTTGCTGATATTACCTCCCCATGCACAGCTGCAAAGAAAATGCGGAATCCTGTGATAAATACTTCACGTCCAAGGATAACCAACACCATCCAAATGGGGATTAAACCGACACCATCTCCTAAATTATCATGTTGAAATAGGTAAAAACCAATTAAAGCAGCAGCCACTAATATCTTATCAATTAATGAATCCATGAAACTGCCAAAACTGGTTGTTCCCCGCTTTCGTGCAATCTTACCATCAAAATAATCTGTTATACCAGCTATACTAAAAAATACTGCTGCTGGTAACATTAATTTTGCACGAAAACATAGAAAAAAAGGTAATGTTAACAATAACCGGGAAAATGTAAGGAGATTCGCCAGTCGTAATACGTCAGGAAATTTCATATAATTAATTTTCTGAAAGATCAATTATCTCCGCATCTTTAGGAATAACAAACTTGAACTTATCCGGTGATAACTTCTTATCTCGTTCTATATTAGATAACCTCATCACAACATTACGACGACTTTCATCCTCGTATACAGTCACATAACCGAATTGAACGGGAAACCACTCACTTTCATTTACCCAAATTTCAAGTAACTCCTTAACACCTCCATTATCCTGCTTTTTTTCTATATTTTTATCTACCTGATTATTCTTAACATTTCTGTTTAATAGTTTCGGTTTTGGTGTAAGTTGTATTTGATATATACCTTTTGTGTTTGCAGCTTCGTCAGGTACCAACTTCATATTCCAGTTGTTGGATAAATCCTCAAGAGATTCACCCGTACCCGGAAGAATTTCACGTCGATCGGAATTGTGCAACTTCTGTTTATTGACTTCATTGAGGATTGGTGTGTAAGACCAAGCGTACTCACCATCCAAAACGATCGTTTTTACAATCTTGCCCGCGTCTCTTGGGGAGACATATTTCATATTCAGCAAATTGGGTTTTCCGAATGTAAATCTACCCCGACTTACACTTTTTCTGGTTTTATATAGTGTCGTCTCTTCAAAATCTGCGCTGAAGTTATTACACTTGCTGTACGCAGTTTTGAAATTCATGAATACTTCATCTACCGTATAAGTGTAGCCAATATTCACAAAACATAGACATAGAAATACAATCATGAAATATAAACGTTTCAAGGTATATCTCCCTAATTTATTAGGTCAGTGAGGGTTTCTTCTGATGTGAATATAGTGTATCATACACAGAATTACATGTCAATGTTATTTTTTATCATTTTCATTCTGTATTGCTTTCTTTATATCCGTTTCTAATACATTTAACCTCGTCCAATCAGTTAGATCTACCTCTATATTGTCTGACTCATCTAATGCCATTAGGACCAATCGTTCTAATACTTCACTCACCTGTTTTTCACGAAATAGGGCTTGAAACCATATACTAAATTGTTTTAATGCATCTGACGCATCTGAAAATACCCAGAAGTTAACCCTACAAAAATCTAATCCTTCTTCAACTGATTGTTGTGAAATCCATGCATCATCTGGAAATTGATGAATTAGTTGTAATATGTCTGCAATAATAACAACTATGTCCTGATTAAGATATGTAATATTAGGATGAATATCGAAATGTATCGCGTATCTGTGTGCAATAATCGGAACCTCATGACCCTTATTCTTTGGGGAAGTATTATTCCTTTGTTGTAACACAAGATCTGTTTCCTTAATATGTTCATCTGGCAAAGTTCATATCAACAGCATTTTTTAGTTGTCAGTATTCTGACCCTTATTTCATAAACGTGAATGTTTCAAATATGGTTGCTGAATTTGGAAAATATCAGTAGGTCAGAGCGAGCAACGCGACCTCCGACATGCGAAATAATGATACATAATCATTTAGAAATGATATTAGACGGAACATCCTTCACACAGCGGAACCCACGGAAGACACTGGCGTAGTCCTGTGGACCCCAGTTACGGTAGGCGACCCGAAGGAACGCCCCATTATCGCTCCAGCAACCGCTCCTTAAAACGCGATTTATCTTATTGGTTACTTTGAAACTATTGATGACCTCTTCGCGCGTACCACCTGAAAGTGGGTTTTCACTTGGAGATTGTGCGTAAAAATTAGGATCGTATTCATCAAGGCACCATTCGGAAACATTCCCAGACATGTCGTATAGACCGTACCCGTTAGGCGGATATTGCCCAACAGCAATTGGAAAGTTGATGTGCCGTAAATAGTTTGCGCGAGTGGCATCAATTGTGTCGCCCCATGGATATGCTTTCCCTATGAGTCCTCCACGTGCTGCTTTTTCCCATTCTGCTTCTGTCGGGAGTCGCTTGCCTGCCCATTTGGCATAAGCCATTGCTGCGTACCAAGTGACATAAATGACAGGATGGTTAGCCTCGCCTTCGGGATAGGTGTTCCCATTCCAAAGTCGAAGGTAATAACCGTCGTGATATTCCGCAGCAATGTTATCTTTTTGCCATTGCGGATTTGCATCGATGAAAACCTTGAATTGAGCGTTCGTCACCTCATAGATATCCATATAGAACGCATCTACATAGACCGTATGCTTCGGACGTTCATTAGCAGCCCCTTGGTTACTACCCATTTCAAATTCACCTGCAGGTATTAATACCATACCTTCGGGGATATTGTTTACAGACGGAATATGTCGTGTACCACAACCTAACAAAATGGTAAGGATTAGGATGAACACGACCCCTTTCTTATTCATTGTGTACAATTCCTTTCGTGTCCACATATTCGTGGACGGATTATTTCTGCTTATTCGCAAGATAAATCCCTGCTGCTACCAAACCAGTACCTATCAAAACATTTCTCGTTAATTCATCTCCTAAAAGTAAGCTGCTAAATAAGATACCAGATATTGATAATAGAAAAGAGAAAGTGAATAATTTACTTGCATTGTATTGCCTTAGCACTGAGTCAATACTAAAAAGCAGAAACCCAGAGACATTCAATTGTCGATTAAACCCTATAAATATGAGGTTTAATCCAATAAACATGTCGCTCCTACAAGAAAATCTTATATTAGAATGTGCAATTCTTCGACAATTGCATGCGTCTGACAGCATTGAAATCAAATGGACATATAGACTCTCAAGTAGTATAATATATAAGGCATAATACATTTAACGAATGTGGAGAAAAAATGGTTTATCCTGAGAATATAAATCTCTTAAAAATTAAACTAAATGAATGTATTCTGATCCTTGACGGTGCGATGGGTTCTCTTATACAGACCTATAGACTTAATGAAGATGATTTTCGTGGTGATCAGTTTACCAATCACACATCTGAACTCAAAGGTTTTAATGACCTACTTTCAATCACACAACCTGATATAATACGCGAAATACATTCAAATTACTGTCAGGCAGGAGCGGATATCATAGAGACAAATACTTTTAATAGCACATCCGTTTCAATGGCAGATTATCAAATGCAGGAACATGCCTATCAAGTAAACCATGCAGCTGCATTATTAGCGCGTGAAGTTGCAGACAAATGGACTTCAGAAGATAAACCACGTTTCGTTGCAGGTAGTATGGGACCCACCAATCGAAGTTGTTCTATCTCACCGAATGTGAACGATCCTGGATATAGAAATATTACATTCTCACAACTTGTATCAGCATACACAACGCAAGCGGAAGGTCTGATTGATGGAGGTGTTGATTTTCTCCTTGTGGAGACCGTCATGGATACACTTAATTGTAAGGCAGCTCTCTTTGCTATTCAAACCCTTTCTGAAACACGAGAAATAGATATACCTATTATCGTATCTTCTGATAGAAGTGGAGGCGGAGGGAGGAATCTCTCTGGACAGACAGTTGAAGCATTTTGGAACTCCGTTCGTCATGCGAACCTTCTCGCTGTAGGACTAAATTGTGGATTCGGTTCACAACAGATACGACCCTATTTAGCAGAGATGGCAAAACTTGCGGATATACCAATAATCTGTTATCCGAATGCTGGACTTCCAGATGAACTTGGACATTATACACAGACACCTGAAGAAATGGGAAATTGGATGCACGAATTTGCACAAAACGGCTTTGTTAATATCGTCGGTGGTTGTTGTGGCAGCCAACCAGCACATATAGAAACAGTTGCGAAGGTTGCAGCAGAATATCCGCCACGACAACCTGAACCGCAAGAACGGGCTTGCCGTCTAAGTGGTTTAGAGTCTTTCAATATTACACCAGACTCGCTATTTGTTAATGTAGGTGAACGAACTAATGTCGCAGGTTCCCGTCGATTTGCCACACTTATCAAAAATGAGGATTATGAGACTGCATTGGAGGTGGCACGCGATCAGGTGGAAAGCGGGGCACAACTTATTGATATTAACATGGATGAAGGTCTATTAGATGCAAAAGCCGCAATGGTCCAGTTCTTAAATCTAATCGCTGCTGAACCAGATATTAGTCGCGTACCTATCATGGTAGATTCCAGCAAGTGGGAAGTAATTGAAGCAGGATTAGAATGCATACAAGGCAAAGGGATTGTAAACTCAATAAGTCTTAAAGAGGGAGAAAAGGACTTTTTAGATAAGGCGTGCCTTATCAGAAAATACGGTGCAGCTGTAATCGTCATGGCGTTTGACGAAAAAGGACAAGCAGATACTTATGACCGAAAAGTAGAGATCTGTCAGAGGGCATACATACTCCTAACGGAAAAGATCGGATTTCCACCAGAGGATATAATCTTCGATCCAAATATCTTTGCTGTCGCGACTGGAATAGAAGAACACAACGAATATGCGTTAGCTTTTATCAATTCTTGTAAAGAGATAAAGTCAACATGTGAATTTGCGTTAGTCAGTGGTGGTGTAAGTAATATTTCCTTTTCATTCCGTGGCAACGATACTGTACGAGAGGCAATGCATGCTGCGTTTCTATACCATGCTATTAACGCAGGAATGGATATGGGAATTGTCAATGCCGGACAACTCACTGTCTATGATGATATACCTAAGACACTATTAGAAACAGTTGAAGATGTCCTGTTCAATCGGCATGAAGATGCTACAGATCGACTCCTTGAACTGGCTAACACTATACATGGCAAAAGAAAAAAGAAGGTTGTTGATAAGGAATGGAGGAAATTACCGGTTGAACAACGAATCAGCCATGCGCTTGTTGAAGGAATAATCCAATATATTGAAGAGGACACCGAAGAAGCGCGTCTCAACCACGAACGTCCAATAGAAGTTATTGAAGGTCCATTAATGGATGGGATGGATCGTGTCGGAGATCTATTTGGGGACGGAAAGATGTTCCTTCCACAAGTAATTAAGAGTGCACAAGTGATGAAGAAGGCTGTTGCACATCTGATACCATTTATAGAACAAGAACAAGTTGATGGTGCTATTCAATCAAGAGGTAAGATTGTGATGGCGACAGTGAAAGGCGACGTTCATGATATAGGAAAAAATATAGTCGGAGTAGTATTAGGATGCAATAATTATGATGTCGTAGACCTTGGTGTAATGGTTCCTGCAGAAGATATTTTAGCCACTGCCCAGAAGGAAAACGCTGATATGATCGGTTTGAGTGGTCTTATTACACCGTCCCTTGATGAGATGGTGCATGTCGCTGAAGAGATGGAACGAGAAGGTTTCAAAATTCCACTTCTAATCGGTGGTGCGACAACATCTAAGGTACATACCGCTATTCAGATTGAACCAGCATATAATGGACCTACGATACACGTCAAAGACGCTTCCCGTAGTGTCGGTGTTGTTAGTAATCTGATGAGTGATGAAAACCAACATCAAATAGTAGAACAAACACGCGAGGAATATGAAGCGATCCGAGTTCGTCGGTCAAAAAGCAAGAAACACTCAAGACTGTTATCTATAGATGTCGCTCAACAGCGAAAATTCACAACAGACTGGAATAATTATCTACCACCTAAACCTAATTCCACAGATATTCAAGTCTTTGACGATTATCCATTGACTGAACTTGTAGACTACATAGATTGGACACCATTTTTTACCACATGGGGGTTGACTGGTAAATATCCAAACATATTGGATAATTCAGAAATAGGAGAAAAAGCCCGCGAACTTCTTGATGATGGTAAGACACTTCTGAATGATATTATCATAAATAAAAATATCAAAGCCCGTGCTGTTGTAGGACTATTTCCCGCAAATGGTATTAGTGAAGATACACATATATATAAAGATGAGAGCAGGACAGAAAAGGTCGCGACGTTGTATCATCTACGTCAACAAACTGAACAACCATTCTCCAGACCGAATCTAAGTCTTGGAGATTTTATTGCACCAAAAGCAACATCTCTCCATGATTATATAGGTGCTTTTGCAGTCTCTACTGGATTTGGTGTATCTGAACTCTGTACCGAGTATGAAAAACAACACAATGATTACAACAGCATCATGACGAAAGCATTAGCAGACCGTTTGGCTGAAGCATTTGCAGAGCACATGCATCAATATATCCGGACAACCCTCTGGGGTTATGCATCTAATGAAAATCTTGATAATGAAGCATTGATCTCAGAGAAATATCAAGGTATTCGTCCTGCTCCCGGTTACCCAGCCTGTCCAGATCATACTCAAAAACGTATCTTGTTTAATCTGTTAAATGCAACAGAAAATACTGGTATTGAATTGACCGAGAATCTCGCGATGTTTCCCGCTGCATCTGTGAGCGGGTGGTACTATTCACATCCAGACGCAAAGTATTTCAGTATTGCCAGAATTGGAGAGGATCAATTGAGGAATTACGCTAATAGAACAGGAATGGAACTGAAAACTGTAAAACGGTGGTTAAAACCCTTACTAAAATAGTACTTGATACGAATCTACGTATTTTATCTACGTATTTTAACGTGGGTTCGGAAATAAATTATTTATGATTTAAGAGAATCCCTTTGATATAATGAAGTAATCATACCTTCTATAAAGGAGTTCTCCAATGGCTATTGCATCACTTTTTTGTGAAATTCACGACTTTTTTATTGTGTATGAAAAATATAAAGTAACACATCAACTACCTGTGAGCCAATGCCCTGAAACACGGGGATGCCCGCGCACATTACATCCCCAGCGAGGTGATGATGTATCAAAGTTGTTGTGAATATAGGACTAATGCAAACCCATTTGAGTAGTTTATAGTACTCATAAGGTTTTCCGCACTGGAGCACCTAAAGGAGCATCGATACTTAACGGTCTGGGATATTCACATTCTTTTTACTGGTTGTTCTCCTGAAGGTTTTCTTAGTGCAAGTTAGGTTGGGACTCTTCGTGCGGTACGAGAAATGAATTGATCACATCTTCCAGAACCTCATCAGAAACTTGTTGTTTGAAGGTGAAATTCGTTATTCCCATGTCCTTCAACCAATGTTCCCAATGTGCTTTTATGATGTCAAAGTCTTGCGGAAATGTCCTACCTGTTGTTTTATCTCTATGGAGGTTAATTTCCATCATCATAAAAGTAACGTCATGATCTTGAAAATCTTTTCCAGTTGACAACAAATGGGTAATATTTTTTTCCCAGTCAGGGTCCTCGCGAAATTTACCGATCTCCATAAACTCCCCTGGACGAAGTTTCTCTTCAATTTCAGGTGTGAATTTTAGGTAACCGTCTGAAAGGCAGATGATATAGTTTTGGAAATCCTTTTGTAAGTAATTCTCAGCGTCCTTGTGAAACCAGTTCCAGATGTCAGCACCAGTGTAAGGGTTGTCTTTCTGAACATATTTGTATAACTCCTTAATATCTTCTTTCAATGCATCTGTCTGTTTTTTTATCTCATTCATAGCAACTATCTCACCTGAACTCCTGATCTTCAATTTTTCCATAGTCCCTGATGGAATTCGATAAGGTTTAGGTTGCTCAGATTCCGATTGTTCTGGGACTGGAACAGGTTGCTCAGGCACAGCGAAAGTTAGACGATGTGGATAAGGTTTAGTTTTCATATATTTCTTAAGATGGTTCTTAACAAATTCGTCTTTAAAGCGATTGACAATATATTCTACAATTTTGATGTCTCGATCAATCTGTCCACTTTTTTCAAGCCGATCAGATACGTCAAGAATAACAATGATATTTGTCGGTTTCACCGTAGTTGATTTTAGTGCTTGCACATCTCCTTTACAAGTAACGAAGATCATCAAAAACACTATGCATAGATTACTGAAATAAAGTATTGTCTTCATTGTGATACCTCCTTAATTGGATTACCGGCACTTATTTCAAGAGCCGCTTTGTAGTCGTCAAGTGTTTGCTGTGCCATTTCCCGTACGTCTTTAATTTCCGTTAAAAGATCGTCTGACAACTCAGTCTGACGTTGTGAAAGAAACCTACACCAACCCGTTACGAATTCCTCCACATGTTTTTCCATCTTCCTAAGATCAATGGAATGACTTTCTGGACGTTTCAACGATGCTTCTAACTCGTCAATCTTCGCCTGATGTTCTTCAATTTCGGATTGAATACGATCATTTACATTACTAAGAGCTTCTACCTCTTTATCCTTATTCTCTTTTTCGGTGTTAATACGTTCAATTTCCACTTGAATTGGGTGTCTGTGAGCCTTGATTTGTGCAGCTATCTGTGTATCAAGCGAGTTAATATTGTCTTGCAACAGTTCTATCTCGGTATTTAACTCGTCTATTTGAATTTTACGTTCGTTCTTTTCTGCTTTTATTTGCCTTCTGAACGGACGTATTTCACCCCAATCTTGCATGTTACAATACAAACCGAAGCCAAATAACGATGAAGACACAAAACCCAAGAATATCACACCCCAAATATCAAGTCCTCTATATTTATTGAGTTGTGCGTTTTCTGTGGATGTCGCTGTTTCACTCAAAAATTGCCTTGCTTCATACAAATTTTCCGAAATCTTAAATGCAATTATTCCATCAAATATTAATGTCAAAAGCATTGCCAAACCCAAGCCTATCCACCACTTCAGCCTTATTTCCATTCCGCGATTAAAAAAGAAGTGTGTCACATAAGCGAAAACAAGGAAAACTGAAGGAAATAGGATAACTGGGAAATTAGGGAAATTTTCTGGGTCCTTTACCTTCCAAGCACGGGCTACAGCAGTAAAGTCAAAAAACTGATTTAATTCTTGTGTCCCTGTTCCTTGTGCAAAGGCTTTTTCGAGAACACCACTATAAAAGAAATAGAGAAAAAAGAACAAACCGGTAAGTATACATGTGCCGAAAATGGCAAGACTGAGTTGACGAGGAGACCATCTCGGTTTAGATAGAGTTGCCTGTAACTCTACTAATGTCGGTGCTTTTGATGCAACTTTCAACGCGGCACGCGCGATTTTTTTGAGTCCAAGTTCACTTTCCTCGGTTTTCTTTTCGTCTCGTAGTGCATCAATTTCGGGATCTGATTCTGCCTCTGGAGGTGCCTCCAATTGTGCCCGTAATTCTGCAAGTTTTGTCTCTTTCGTAGCGATTTTCTGTTCTTCTTGTTTGATGTTATCTTGGTAATTTTGCTGTGATTGTTCCAACATATTGATGTTATCACGCAGTAATTTGATTTCTCTTTGAACCTGGTCGGGATTAGATGTGTTTTCAAGTTCTTCATTTCGGATGATAACACCGATATGTGCTTTCATCGCCTCCGCTATTCCACGCCCTGCGGCTGCACAAGCAAATCCGCTGTCTGCACTATGATAAGATTTCCCGTTCAAAATCTGCATCATCCCGTTTCCGTTATCGTTGCGCATAAGTCTCCCTTCCGTATCTGTATAGGTGGTATTCGTTTCATCAGAATCACTTTTATCGGTGGTGCCATTGCTATTCACAGTTTTTGTCTTTTTCTCTGAACGGAAACCTCGTAACTTTGGTATCCATTTCAGCCAGCGGGGATACCGCGAGTCCTTATTCACAGAAGAATAGAGTTTTTTGCATATTCGGATGGCATCATCTGCTGGATATTCAAAAAACTCTCTTTTCGGATTCACTCGGTACTGATCAAGTTCCTTATGTATTTCACCTTCAAGTTTAGCGTATTGCTCCGGTTCTAATTCACCTAACTCGTATACGACTTTAAACCGCTGTGGAACACCGGTCGTAAAAAGTTCATCTGCTCGCTTCTCGGCTGTTCCGTTTGTATAGCCGATTTTTATTAAACCCGGCATTGCTTCATTTTTTAAGATATAGACACATCCCATGCTTGTAGGACCCATTAAAAAGTTATCTTTTTTCACTATGATAACGCGTGTTTGATAAATCAGACTTTTAGACTTAGTGCAGTAAGGAAACCACACCTACCGAGCTTATGAGAATAGGGTGGCAGATACAATAGCAATGCCTTTGTTGCTTCTATTAGTTCTTTTGTGCGTTGTGTCCTATGAGTGTGACCATTATCCATTATTACTAAATGGTCTGCTCATGAACGTGAACACAACTTACATTCAAACCACGTATTAAAACACTCCGCATTGCGGTGTCTTCAAATTATCACTATCTGTTTTGACAAAACGAACAAATACCTCAACTCTCTATCAGAAGCTTTAATAGCAGATTCATACTGTTCAAGATGCATTTTCCTTCTCCCAGGTGATGGTAGTGTCTATGTAACCCATGTGATGACTATATATGATAGGCAAGTATACCGATTGCAACATCCCAAGATGAAGCGTATAGTGCTTCTACATCATCATATTTTTCTTCGCCACATTCGACACGAACAGCGTAAACAAGGGCGCGGTGGCTCCCATCCTGTATATAGAAATCCCCACCAGAATCTTGTTCTTTTCCGCTATCCGTTCTATTCCGAATGCAAAGCCTTGTCATAAGTGTTTTATCAAAATTTTCAGCGAGAATCAGATGACGTTCAAACCAAGGACGTTCTTCCCCTTTTACTCGTATGTGTCTTAGCCCATTAAAAACCTCTACAGCAGATTTTGCTCCGTTCTCACTTTCATTTATTACTTTCTGAACAACATCTTTAAGTTGCTTATAACATATACCAAGAAAAAACTTGTGACTCGGATCATGAGGATGATCTTCCCACTCATGAGGATTGACCATGAAGATAAGCTTGTCAAATTCTTCGCGGCTAAGATTCATAATTTGTGGATTCATAGTTTTCACCAATAAGCATATCTAAACTCTTTGCTAAACGACATGTAATCAAAATTGCATTTCAGGTGTGATCTAAACAATTGCCTATACTTTAGATTGTAATTGTTCAAATGGCTGATACGCACACATGTGCTGCTATGGTTCATGTGCGCGTAGTTGACCGTCTGAAATTACGACTTGGATTGTGTAAAATAATCCAGAGCGTATCGCGCCAATTCAATCGCATGTTCTTCTAATTGTAGTAATTGATCCAGTGCATCTCTTTTTGCTTGAAGTGTTTCTGCTCTATTAATATTCTTAGATGCTTGAACGATAATAGGATATAACCTATTGTAACTACCTTGTATACATTCTTGTTCAATGTGTTGTTTCAAGTTCCATTCGTTTTCATTTGTCTTAATCATTTGTTCTATCCTAAGAATTGGTTAATATTTTGTTGAGGTATATATTTTCACATTCCTACTTTATAGACTGAATATTAGGTTCAAAAGGGTGCATAAAATGAAATATGCGTTTTATAGGTATTCTTAGATTTAATTGTTATCAACATAGTATGAGGCGAGTTTCCACATAAAAACCCTTTCTAACTTCTCAAAGTTTTCACGTAGCCACTCGAATAATTCTCCATGACTGGAGGTATTGCCGAAATCAATCGAACTTTTATATAATCCTACACTTTTGTTTGGCGGTTTGTCCCATTCCAAATTACTACCAAAAAAAGCATGAATAGATTCCTGGTCTTCCTTTAATTGATCAAATAGTGAGTCCAAGTTTCTGAAACGAAGTTTTGCAGCAATTCTTCCATTAATAACATCCGTCCATCCTATAAGCCATATCGGCTCTTCTTCAAATGCTCCGAAATGAATACCAGCATACGTATATCTATTGTCTTCTCCATAAAAATTGTAAGGCTCTTTGAATGGTTTTAGCTGGCTTCCATTGTGAATTAAGTAATTGCCAAAATCGTTCCAAAATTGGTCATAGAATTGCCTATTAAATGTTGTTTCATTTTGTGAATTATCTGAGTTATTTCTACTAATCTTTCTTTTAAAGATATTTTTAAACAAAATTACCTCCTACCCTGAATATACAGATCAGTAATAATTGGGGTGTTGTCCTTCTAAAACAACTATTGAAAGAACATAATTTCAATAGTTTATTCTTATAGACTGAAATTTAAGATGAAAAGGGTGCATAAAATGAAAATATGGGTTTATCATCATAGCTAAATTGTCATTTATCTGTAGCAGCAATAACCCAAGTAACTAATAGCATACTCATTAAGATTCATTTTATGCACCCTTTTGAACAAAATATTCAGTCTTAAAAGCAATGATACAAGTAAAAAACTAACATTTGGAGGTTCATTATGTACCGCGATTTTTTTACAAGTAAATGGATTCTTGGTGGTGCGGGATTTTTGATTATCCTATTCGTTGCATGTCTCTTGTGGTATCAACACGATACGACAGCAGATAGGCAAGCGGCAGCTAAGGCAGAAAAACAGTTACTGCAATCGAAAATAGCCCATAAGACAACCGCCAATAACATGACCAAAGAAGTAACCAAATTCCCTGCGGAAAGCACAGCACGTCCCGCAGTAAAATCTATAACCAAAACAACTGACAAAGTTGACGAGACAAACTCACTTTCTACTGAGGGTTTACCAAGCGTGACACAACAGGCTCAAGAAAATAAAAAGATCGCTGCTGTTTCTCCTCACGGTTTCGGTCCATATCCTGAATTACCATCTGATTACCCAGCGCAAGATCTTTGGAACTATCCCGATTTTATGAGTTCAGATACTGAATTAATGCATCGTGTTGCTGTCAAACTCTGGAAACAAGGGACACGTTCAATCGGTGGAATGATGGCGGATGGATTGGTATATCCTACTATTCCCGGGACGGTTTATATTGAATGGGAGCATAAGGTGCTTCCAGATGGAACTGAGGAGAAAGTAGTATCCGGTATCCGCGGTGACCCTTTCACAGGACAATTTCTCAGGGGAATGGAACGACAGAAAGGTCGACTTGTTGAGAGCGACATTCCATCGGATATCATGATTGGAAACGGGGGAATTGATCCCTACGAATTTCTAAACCTAAAAAAATAAGGAGATAAATCTAATGAAACATGGGTTTTACAGAATACTTATAATTATCTTAATTTGTTGTGTAACAGGTATAAGTTTTACCGGAGCCACTACCAATCGCGCTTTTCAAGACACTGGAGAATTTGTAGCTGGGAACTGGGATGGCATTTGGGAACGCGGTGTTGATGTTGAAGGTCCTCTTGATGCAGATGCGTATAGATCGTCATATACTGACAACAATAATAATACGGATGTAGTCACATCAAGTACTGCTGTCTACTCATGGTCCGATAACTTTCAATTTTCAGGAACTTTAACAGTTTCTGCAACTTACCGTGGTAGTGAGAAAGGACTGACACGTTCTTTCTGGGGATTTGCATTCGATTCCGCATCGCATGGAAAAGAGGCACCCAAAGGACAGGGACCTATTCCTGGTTTTCCTGACATTTCATTTGTCTCCGCATGGGGGGATATTACCGGACGCATTCCACGTCAAGAAGATGGGGTGAATAATAACAATAATTCCGGTTCAGGTCAAGATGGTGCTGGAGGTAACATTATACCAGGTGTCCATTATAGTGCTTATGCACATGTGCCGTTTTAATATCCAATGAAATAACCTAAAAGGCTTAGGCACAAAACGGTAGGCGCGCTTACATGAAGATTAAAAATAGATTCGGTAATATTACATCAAAGTCCGGTGCGGTTAGGAAACCGCACCTACCAAGATTGGGAATGTATAAAATTACCAAATTAATAAATTAATCTTCATCAAAGCGCGCCTAAACCCACAATTCTCTTGAAAATCATGACATTTTAGCCATAATATTTTGAGAAATCGTGATAATTGCTTAAGTCCCATTTAATTTAATGAAATATTGTAAGTTCTATTTGCTCTAAAAATATCCAACTCTCGTATTACCGTTTTATCTTTTTGCACTTTTTTATTTTTTTGCACCCTTTTTGACCTAAAATTCAGTCTTAATAGTATAATTAGGATTTACGCATTTTCCACGAGTTATCCAATAATTGTGAACAAAATGGTTGAATTTCCAGTAGAATTGTAGGTATTTTGCGCGCTTAATGAAGATTAAGAAAATATTTCGGTAATTCTAATTTTCCCTAAACTTAAAATGGTAGGTGCGGTTTCCTAACCGCACTGGAGTTTCCCTAAAATTACCGAATTAATAAATTAATCTTCATCAAAGCGCGGCCACCGTTTATACATAAGTCCTAAATAATGAATTCGATTTGAATTTTTAGATAATATGCTATTGATCAATAGAGGGGAGATGGTCAATAATGGGGAGATAATAAATGGAAGGAGATAATATTGTCCTGATTCATAAGATTTTGGATGGTGACAAAGAAGCATTTGCTACTTTAGTACAGAAATATCAAAAGAAAGTTCACGCGATTGCATGGAGAAAGATTCACGACTATCACATTGCTGAAGAAATAACCCAAGATGCATTTCTTCAAGTATACAAAAAACTATCTTCCCTCAAAAATCCAAAACGATTTAACGGTTGGCTTTATGTTATTGTTGATAGACTTTGCATTGATTGGATAAAGAAAAACAAATTTAATACACAGTCACTACAAAATACTCCAAAAGAGGTATTGGAAGAAGTTTATTATATGGACTACGAATCAGAGCATCGTGAGACAGAAACTATTGAAAATTACCGTGAAATTGTCAAAAAACTTCTGGACAAATTACCAGAAAGTGAACGGACGGTTTTTATCCTGTATCATCTTGGGGAAATGACTGCGAAGGAAGTATCCCAAACTTTAGGCATCTCAGTAAACACTGTTAAAAGCAAACTTAGACGTGCGCGGAATCGCTTACGATTAAAAGAGGAACTCTTGCTCAGTGAAACTCTTAGAAGTTTACAATTATCTACCGATCTAACTGAAAACATAATGCGGAAGATCGATGTCCTGAAACCCGAATCGACGGTTGCGAAACCAGTCTTGCCTTGGGCTGCTTTTGGGACCGCTCTCGTTTTGTTTATATTAACAATTGGAGCATCGAACCAATATATCACTCGCTTTCAACAACCATATAATTTTGATGTTGTATCTGAACCTACAATCGAAATTACTGAATCACCTATAATCTTGGATATTGTTTCAATACCAACTTTGGAAAATAAAGTTGGGAGAAATATTATTAATACTCAAAATAAAGGGATTGGTTCACAAGTTTCTGAAGCAGACGCAAATACGAATGTCCGAGACAATTTTGCGAAAACGTTAACTTCAGACTGGACACAGGAAAATGGACCACCAGGTCCTCGAGTGTATAATATCTTCGCGACTTCAGAAAATAATCTTTATACATTTACATCAACTGGCATTTATAAATTAACTGAAGATGAGACATCTTGGACAAATATCAGTTCAAACGTTCCTGTTGGAACATTTAATGTTATTATAACTGAGCATCAAAGCACTTTTTATCTTGTCAATACCGATAATATATTAGTATCGACAGACGATGGCGAAACATGGAAAATATTCTGATATTTCTCAGAATAGCGTTTAACCTAATAGCCATCAACCTTTAGCATGTAAAACGCTATGAAAATGCGTTTTGTTTTAAATTTTTCTTGACTTTTAGTGCATGAGATACCATCCTAAATGGTAAAAGTTCACCTATTCCTTTTAGGAGGCTATCCCATGCAACAACATCTTATCAAATCAGCTATGTATTTTCAAATACTTCTCTATTCTAACTTTCGAAAGATGACATCACAACTGCGAGAAGTCTTGCTTTTGCTTTCAACCGGTCATCTGTTTGGGCTCTACAATCCGCATCAATTGGCAACTGCCTTGGCGATCCCGACTGCTACGCTTTATCGGCATCTGAAAAGCCTCAGTCTTTATCAGTGGAAGTGTCTACTGATGCGTATTGGATGTGCTGTCGCTATCGCTGAGGTGCAAGATGCCGAAACAAAAAGTGCTTCTACACAATCCCGTCGTCGCATCACAATGAGTGTAGATGATACAAATGATCCGCGCTATGGTAAACTACTCTCCTACTGCTATAAGTGGTGGTCTAAAAAACATAATAACGTCATAAAGGGACGAAATGTGTTAGGCATCACCATAAAGATCGGTCATATGATCATCCCCCTCAACATTTGTATTGTTAGTAAACAAGGGAGAGGCAACACGGATAAACTCTCTTGTTTTATTGTGATGCTCAAAGAGGTATTAGATATCTTTGACGCATCCGGTGTAGACCTCAGAAAATATCCGATCACTTTTGATTCGTGGTATGGCAGTCACCAACTCGTTGAAAGTTTGTCTGATATTGGGTTTGATCGCATACTCATCCACGGAAAAAGTAATTATGTCATGGATATTGATAACGAAACTGCTAAACTCTCACAACACAAAAAGCGGATAGAACTGAAATCGGAACAGTGGGGATGTGACAAACCCCACTATCGCACGCAAGCCATAAGTCAGACATTTGGTTCACTTGTCATACTCTTCTTTATGGATATGGGCAAAATCAGAACGATGCTGGTCTTTGGAAAACCCTTACGATCCAGTGAAATACTCAGAATATGGTATCAACACCACGGTATAGAACAACTTTGGCGACACCTGAAAACAGATTTGAAACTTTCAAAAATAAGTTTAGAAGGCAGACAAGGTGCGTATATAGGTTTAGGTGTCAAAATCCTGAGTTATCTCTTGATGCAACACGTAAGCCGTTTGACACGGAAAACATTCCATCAGATACAACTTGAACTTTCAGGAAAAAGGCAGATGCTGTCTGATCTCAGTGAGCATTTTCATGAACAAATACCAACTAAACATTGATAAACATTGATTTCTGATGTGGTCTGATAAATATCAGTTTATTCTTTCGGTAATATTAATGTCCCCAAAACCTGTAGGCGCGCTTTGTAAGCGCGCTGGACTTCAATAATAACTTACCGAATTTATTTCTTAATCTTCATCAAAGCGCGCCTACCACACAGGTGATGAACTGTCTGAACCGTGATTTTCAGGATTTGGATGTTGGTAGGGATTCGGCACAAACTGGAAAGTTTGTGCTACGAAGAACGGTCAGGGAGACAACGCACGGACGATTCAATTTAAGAGACGCACCGTCTTATCATATTCATCTTGGAGGTATTGTGTGTCTTCACCTTTGGCAAACTTCAAAGCTGTCCGGAAATCAACCTTAGCAGCTAACACGTTATCTATTTCAATCCTTGCTTTCCCACGTTTATAGTATGCAGCAACGAAATCAGGCTGTAGATAGATAGCCGTATTATAGTCCTCGATTGCTTCTTTATACCGATGCAGATTGTATTTCGCATCGCCACGGATCTTATACGTTTCCGACAGGTCAGGGGCAATTTGTATAGCGGTATTACAATCCTCAATTGCCCCGATATTGTCAGACAAGGCAACCTTCACAGCGGCACGTTTGCTATAGATGTCAGCAGTGGCATCGGTATTTGGTGGGAATAGACGGATAGCATCGCTATAATCCTTGATAGAGCCGAGATTGTCATTCGATTTAGACTTCGCTTCAGCACGGTTGATGTATGCGGTTCGTAGAAAATCGTTGTTCGGTTTGATACGGATAACCTCGTCTAAGTCTTTGATAGCACTCTCAAACTCCTCTAAATTCAACCTCGTAATACCACGATTGAGATATGCGACTGTTAGAATGCTGGCGTTGTTCGGTTGAAGTTCAATCACTTTATTGTAATTCTCAACAGCACTCTTTTTTTGTCCAAATTTAGATTTAGCATCAGCCAGTTTGAGGTAAAGCAAAGCATGGAGGACACCATCGGGATTTAGGTTAATTGCAGTGTTGTAATCCTGTATCGCTATTTCGTAGTTTCTCAATTTCGCATGTGTATCTCCACGGTTTAGATACGCCTCAATGTTCTCTGGATCCAGTTGTATAGCAGTTTCGCAGTCCTTTAATGCCCCGATATAATTCCCTAAAGTCCTTTTCGCAACACTGCGATTTATGTAGATACCAACATCCGATTCCCCCAAAAGAATTGCTGTGTCATAATCTTTGATAACCCCTTTATAGTCTTTCAAATTTATCTTTGCGGAGGCGCGTTTAGAATAAGCGACAGCAAAATCTGGCAGTAAAAATATAGCGGAATCATAACTTTTAATAGCATCCTCATATTCACCGAATCGTCTATGTTCATCCGCTTGAATGACTATTCCATAAGCACGGATAGACGGCTGTTTTCGCCAGTTTTCCAAAGACTGAACCTGTAAGGGTATATCTTTCAACAATGCATTGAGATAGTTTGACGGCACCACATATCCATATCTTTCGTTATCGCCACCCGTTACACAAATTCCGATCACATCTCCATCGTTATTTAGGACGGGAGCACCGCTAAAACCTTTAGGAAGTGCTGCTTTTACCCGAAATAAGTTAGGTGTAATTCGGTTGATTGTGCCTTTCACGATTGCACTCGTCTCATTCCCATGTGTGCCTATTGCGGTAACTTCATCGTCAAGAGCCACATTATCACTGTCGCTAAGTTGTAGCACATTTGGGTTTTGCCCATCAACCTTCAAGATAATCAAATCGTGTTCCGGATCACTCGCCACGACCCCAGTGATTGTGTAGTCTTTAGGTTGATTTATTAGTTTTGCCCTACAACTTACCGCTTTTCTGTGAATTCCCGCAACGACGTGAATGTTGGTGGCGATTAGGTCTTGGCGAATGAAAAAGCCGCTACCGCTACCAAACGCACCGTCGTCTGTTTGGACAATTACTTGAACCGTGGAAAATTTCTCGTGGATGGGCAGTTCTTGGGCATTGGATAGCAGACAACCGCAAGCAAGGATTCCTGCTAACACCAGAATTATTCGCATTGAAAGGAATTGTATCAATTTCATGTAATAGTTGTCTTTTACACTCTGTAAGAGCGACGGTTGCGGATTAAGCGTGTTGTCTGAATCGCTTTTTTTTTTGAACCAGGATTTTCAGGATTTGCATGATTTTCAGGATAAGAGTTTGATCTGCCAATGTTCCTTGGCAAAAGGTAACCTTTCATCCTTTACGGCGGCATCCATATACACCAAACTCCAATCCTGGTTCAGACATGTCTCGCTCCGACCTACAGAACTATTCAGCGGGAATTGTTTCTATATTCGTGATGATTGTTTGTTCCACTTTAGCATTTTCTAACAGAGCTGGATCTATCTGATCCAGTTGATCCATATTCGAATCAGTGACAACATAGACCTCAGCATCCTGTCCCTTATTTTCGCGAAGCAACGTAAGGATACGCATCAAATTCTGCTTATTTTCTTGCTGATCTTCAGGCAATACTTGAATCCAATCCTCAAACAAGGCAGTTATATCCTCAATGTCTACGCGACCTCCAGACATTCCTTTCAGCCTATCCATTATCGCTGTCACTTCTGACGATTGACCGTATTTCTCCTGTAGATACTCCTCTGCTTTTTCATAGTCTGCTTCATCCGGTTCTCCATCCAAAAGCGAAGTGACCTCTTCAGGTAACCCTAAAGCTGGAAGTAGGTTTGATGCATCAAATGCCGGTTTCTCTGCCTTTTCTGCGGATACCTCTTTCTCTTCCGTGAGATTAGCGGACGGAGATTTCACCATAGGTTTCGGTTTGGTTTCAATGTTTTTGTTAACAGGTTGAGTCGTCTTAGTTTGTTTGGTATGTGTTTCAGTTTCCGTTGATGTTGATGTCATGGGTTGTGGTGCCTCACCAATCTCCGATGCAAATTGTTTGTAACTCCATTGCGAATATATGATTGTGCCTGCAATGAGAAGTATAGCAATAAATGCTATAGTGCCGATTATTTTGAAATCCAGTTGTTTGAACATATTTCCTCCTTTGTTTGAACCCTCGTCATTACTCCATAATATCAAGGGAAAAGCGGAATACACCTTGCCCCGGCGTCCCCACGTAGACCGTATTCCTATCTACCTCAAATGTAGAAACGGCATGTGTGATTTTGGGTGCTACCTGCTGCCATGTCCCCGATTTCTCGGACAATTGATACACGATCTGATCAGATAGACCATAGAGGTTGGATTCATCCACAGCAAACCTATCTACCACAAGCGTTTCGCCTTGCATGTCCGTGATGGCTTCCCACGTAACACCATTCGTAGACCTTGCCACACCTTGATTCGTAGCGACATAGACGGTTTCCCCTACAAAGACAATATCCTTGAAACTATCAACATCAAACGGAAGATTTGCGGTTACGTCGTTCCAAGTGTCGCCTTCATCCAACGATTGCATGAGCCGTTTATCCCGCGTTCCTACATAGACAGTATTTCTCAGCACAGCGAGTTTAAAACCGAGATCGTAAGCACTGAAAAATTCTTGAGGATCGATATCTTCATCAGCAAATTTGCCAGTATCTTTCAGTCCGGTGTTAAACCATTGTTTAGTGCCGGGTTTCCATCTGTAGAGGCTTTGTTTATATTCCACATAGTAGGCTGTTGGACTCACTGCGAAATTTCCAGTCGGTGTCATCATGTATAACACAGTATCAACAGTATAAATCTTCTGAACAATTGTTTTCTGTGGCGTTTCTACATCATCAGAACTTTCTGATTCTAATGACACTTTTTCTATAACTTTATTATGTTTCGGTGTCTCCGCTTCCTCAATTTCTGGCAGATCTGAAATTTCAATGAACCTATTCTTAGCATCGGAGAATCGGAAGAGTTTTGGGGAGGGTTCTGTGCTACTCATTGCGTATAGTGTATCGTCAAATTCTAATATACGAGCGTATTTCTGTGAACCCTCATCAACGTGTGTCCACGAGTCACCGTTGTCCGTAGAACGCATAACCCTGAGATCCACCGTGTTCGCGTATAACGTGTCGTTAATGTTTGTCAACCGATGTACAAATGTATTGATCAGTCCAGTGTTAAATTTTTCCCATGATGTGCCGCCATCGCTTGTCCGATGAATTCCAGATAATCCGCTTCTATATAATGTGTTATCATTCAATAGAACTGCCCCTGAAACATTGTTTGTATCACTCAAATTATCTAAATATGTCCAATTCTGACCGAGATCAGTTGAGTAGAAATGATTATTACCAGCAACCATCAAGACTTTATCCTCAGATGCTGCTAATTGGATTGATGGACTTTCAACGATGAATGTCTTGTATATGGAAGTTGAAAAATCACGAATGAAGTATTCTTTTCTGTTTTTGGCATCCAGTTTCGGTGTAATATTGGACCAAGAATCACCCCGATCATTTAAGCGATATAGCGACCATGAGGATGGGTAAAATGTGAACGGAGGTAATTCTATACCCATTTTCAACATTTCCATTCCTATGTCTATGTCTATCCCATTAGAGGGATCATCTTCAACCTTCAGTGCCGCAACATAGAGATTGTTTGCTGCAACGACTATCGTAGAGATGTCAAGTGTTATACCATCCAAATTCTCTTGATCAATTAACACCTGTTCCCATTCATTGCTGTTGAGATGATATAATCCTTTATTCGTCCCAGCGTAAATTGTGTCCTGATAAACAGCAATCGAACGGATATTTGTATCTTCCAATCCATCAAGCAATAGTATCCACGATTCACCAAGATCATCTGTTCGGAAAACACCATTTCTGTAAGCGAGATAGATTGTCATATCCGACCCTTGCTCACCGTCTGTCAATACCATACCTACAAGTTGCCCGACATCCTTTTTTACAACTTCACAAAGTATTTTCCAAGTTTCACCTCTATCGGTTGATTTCAATATCGCTTTATCGGTAGCAAGGTAAAGTGTCCCATTTCTTTCTGCAATAGACCACCACTTCTGGATATCATGTAGTGGCGGTGAGGGACCTTTGATAGGATTTATGAGTTTCCACGAGGCGCGGTCATCTGTAAGTCTGTAGAGACCGTTTAATGTTCCTGCAAATACATCACCATTCGTTGTTGTGAATAAAGTTGCTATCGCGCCACCTTCTGGACCTTTCGCTTGCACCCATTCTGTGTCAAAATCGGAATTTGTTGTATCGTCTGCGTCGGCTGCAGCGAGTAGGAATGTGTCCGGTTGCTGTTCTGTGCCGTTATCTTTACCGCTAACATCTGAAACCCCGACCTGATGCCGTTTCGCTGTTTCTGCTGGAGAATCCAAGACAAGCTGTGCGTCAACGATCTCAATCGTTGATTCTGATGCGGACTCCAAACTATACGATTTTTGGAAACGATGTAGATGTGTCCCACCAACACCCATCAGTAACAGCACAACTATCGCTGACACAGCGGATAAACCTATCGGCACAAGTGGTTTGCTACCAGACGATCCTGTCGGGTTGAGTTGGGATATTCTCCTCATGATGTTTTCTGTTGTCTGTGTCGGGAATTGGATAGAACTGAGGTTTTCTTGGAGGATCGCTTCCTCAGACTTTAGCCGTTCCCGCGCCCGCCGCAGACGGCTCTTTATCGTGTTTATGGATACACCTAAGAACATACCGATTTCCTTTGCTGTCATTTCACCCAAATAGAATAGCGTGATCACCGTGCGTTCACTTTCAGGTAGCTTATTCAGTAGTTTGTCTATGATTTCAAGTCGTCTCTCGGTTGAGGCTATATCTCTCTGTTCGGATGTATAGTTATTGTATGAAGTCGCGTCTATTTCTGACATAGATGTGCTCTCTAATGATTGAGATATTGACTTTCTTTTTTGGCTCCACCTGATACATAAACGGTTGGCAATTACATAGAGCCATCCAGCGAACAGCTTCGGGTTCCTTAGTGTAGAAAGGTTTTGATATACTTGGACGAAAGTATCCTGCGTGATTTCTTCCGCGAAGTGGAAATCGCCTATTTTCCGCCAAGCGAATGTGTGAACACTCTTCTGATACTTCTGCACTAATGTGCTGAATGCAGCATCTTCACCAGACAACACTTTATGTATGAGTTGAACATCGTCTTCTACCATCGAAATACTCCAAAAATGTAAAAAAATACATACAATGCTTTACTAATATTAGATACAATTGAGAAACAAAAAGGTTGCATAAAATGATGATCTGAACCGTGATTTTCAGGATTATAGGATTTTCAGGATTGGGGTTTGGTGTGTTGTAGTGGTTTTGATAGGAATATGAGATATTGTGGTGATTGAAGTCCAGCGTGCTTACATGAAGATTAATTTATTAATTCGGTAATTTTGGAGAAAACTCCAGTGCGGTTAGGAAACCGCACTATAAGCGTCAATTTAGTGCTTAACGTTAGGGCATCTGATACACCTGTCGCCCCTCTGGGGCTTTAGGACTGTATGTGGGCATGCGGGCGAGGGGACCTCGCCCCTACGAGGTTGTTATCAGGGTCTGGGCACGTCCCGTTCGTAGGGGCGGGGTTTCCCCGCCCGATATTCATGTCCTGCGGGCG
>JAJDWI010000101.1 GCA_022825665.1 Candidatus Poribacteria bacterium | reverse complement strand
TCTACACTATGATTTAATGATATACTATACATCGGTATCCTCTCCTATAAGGAAGTTAATATATATTAGGAAAGGATACCATTTTTAGTATAACCTTTCAAGATACACTTCTCAATTAATGCAAAAAACTTTACACACCCCCGCGGATATTCTAAGTTGTATTCATAGAGAGAATGTAGTACAATAAATTGCAAAACTACAAGAAGTGAGACCAATGCATATTAATATACAAGAACAGACAGAAGATTATTTGGTACAGTTAGTCAAGTGGGCTATCGCTGGAGAAGAGATAATATGGTTGATACCATTAAAGCAAGATAACAAACATAAACCTCGTCGTGGTGGACAGTGAAAGGGAAAAGTGAAAATAGCCGAAGACTTTGATGAATTGCCTGAATCGTTTATGGCTGCTTTTTATAGGAAAAATGAATGAAGAACTTTTACATAATTTTTTGTCTATTGATACTTCTTTTAAGCCATCAAATCGTGCATGCACAACAGAATCTTGCACAGCAAGCGCAGATTATCTTCGAACAATACTGTCTTGACTGTCACGGCGAATTCGGATCGTACGCAGATGTTCTCACAATTGAACATTCAGATTTAATCGAAGGCAAATCAGTAATCCCGCGCCAACCCGATGCTTCTGAACTCTATTTACGTCTGCTTGGTGGGACGGATAAAGGCTCACAGATGCCGTTAGGACAAGAACCGCTGAACGATGAGGCAATTGCTACGATACGCAGTTGGATTGAAGCTGGCGCGCCAGACTGGGATGCAATTCCGAAACCTAAACGCGACTTCATTTCCACCGAGGCGATGCTCAAATCTATCCACACCCATGTGACATCCCTCACCGATTTTGACCGTTCCTTTGCACGTTATTTTACCTTGACGCATCTCTACAATGCTGGTGCAACCGATGACAACCTCCGCGCTTATCGGATTGCCTTATCAAAACTCATAAATAGTCTCTCTTGGGGTGCCGAAGTCATTAAACCGAAACCGATTGACCGAGAGGAGACTATCTTTTACATAGACCTACGTAACTATGAATGGGACATCAAGAGCGATAAGTGGTACAAAATTGAGCAGGCGTATCCTTACGGTATTGAGTTAAAGTCGGCTACATACACAACGCTATGTGACGAAACGAATTGCGAATTGCCGTTTGTCCGTGCCGACTGGTTTATTGCCACTGCTTCACTACCACCGCTTTACCACGATATCCTTGACTTACCGAAAACAGACAGAGAATTAGAGACGCAACTTGAGGTAAAAGTCACCGAAAACTTGAAAAATGCACCGGGCGTTCGCGTCTGGCGTGCGGGTTTTAACAATTCTGGAGTTTCAGTTAACAATCGCATTGTGGAACGACACAAGTCTCGGTATGGTGCATATTGGAAATCCTACGACTTTGCGGGGAATGTCGGAACACAAAATATTTTTACACACCCGCTCGATTTTACACATGACGGTGGTGAGATTATCTTCAACCTACCTAATGGGTTGCAGGCATATTATCTGTCCACTGCCACAGGTGAACGGCTTGACGAAGCACCGATTAACATTGTCTCAGACGCTGGCGCGAGAGACCCTGTTGTCCGTAATGGACTTTCATGTATGGGCTGCCATACGGAAGGGATGAAGAAATTTGACGATCAGGTACGTTCGGTTATTGAACAGAATCCGAACCCACCTTACGATAAAGCACAAGCGTTGCGTCTCTATGCCGAAAAATTACGGATGGATACGTTGATTCGTGAGGATACCGAACGTTACAGACGTGCGCTCAAAGCGACAGGTGGTGTATTCGGTGGAAGTGAACCGATACAGCAGCTTGTCAAGCAGTTTGAGGGACCACTTGATGCTGCATACGCAGCGGCAGAGATGGGCTTAAAAACCGATGATTTTCTGAAAAAGATTCGTGAAAATAGCACGCTGCAGAATGCGGGGTTGCTGGTGCTTGGGGTTGAGAAAGGAAATGTTAAACGAGATGCATGGGAGTCGCAGTTTAAGGTAGTGTTCTCTGTATTACTATTTAATCAACAGAGTAGTCCATCAACGCCGCGAACAGATTTGAAAGATGAATCTGTAGGAGGCTTTGTTAAATTGGATATGTCTTTGGAGGAAGTACTCACCAAAATTACGTTCATTGTTACAGATCTAAGTGGTGATTCAAACGAAGCAGTCGTTTTTGAGGGTAAAGGCATAACTCAGGACGCGGATCGTATAGTGCGTACTCAGAAGATTGAAGGGTTTGAACGCACCTATTACACTTCTGACATCCTTTTGTCTCAGTATGCTATTGAAGGAAATCGATATATCTTTGTGCCGTTAGCTACAAGTGGAGGTGGATCAGGAGTTTTTTATTATCTCAATGTGGTAGATAAAAAAACGCTCAAAACTGTTGATGATGTAGGTTTAGGAGATCGTGTGCAAATCAAAGAAGTTACTTTGCCTTTTCCTCACGGAGACACTGTGTCTATTACCTATATTACGCGGGCACTCGATAATAGACCGAGCAAGACGGTGAAAAGACATTTTAGAATGGAGCAGGGTGCACTTCAAGAGTTAAAGACTCCTTTGAGTCCATCCGATCCTAATATAGTTTTGACTCCCGATCAAAAGGGGGAAGTACCTAATAGAACTCAAATCCTTTTAAGTCCATCCGATCCCAGCATGGTTTTGATTCCCGCAGGTGAGTTTCAAATGGGTAGCAATGCCCGCGATGCGTATGACGACGAGAAACCAGTTCACACTGTTTATGTTGATGCGTTCTATATGGATCAATACGAGGTAACTAATGCACAATATAAGGAATTTATAGATGCCACTCCGGAGTGGAAAAAGGATCGAATTCCTGAAAAATATCACGATGGGAACTACCTGAAAAATTGGAATGGGAACAATTACCCAATTGGTAAAGAGAATCATCCAGTTGCTAATGTAAGTTGGTATGGGGCAATGGCTTATGCACAATGGGCTGGAAAACGTTTACCCACCGAGGCAGAATGGGAGAAGGCTGCGCGTGGAGGCTTAGATGGTCAGAAATATCCATGGGGCAATTCAATTGATTTCAATAATGCAAACTACGGTAGGAATATGGGCGATACAACTCCTGTTGGTAGTTACCTACCTAATGGTTATGGCTTATATGACATGGTAGGAAATGTTTGGGAGTGGTGTCTTGATGAGCATGATGAGAATTTTTACCAAACTTCACCTCGTCGTAATCCAATTGCTGGTGCTGATAATGTAACAGATGTTGTCAATAGTTTTTTGAATCTTAATTCATGGCGTGTGTTACGAGGAGGTTCTTGGATTAGGTTCGCTCGTGATGTGAAAGTTTATGATCGTGACTATACCTTTCCTACTTTTTCGAATGACGATTTCGGTTTCCGTTGTGTTAAGGACGTAAGCATTAGATAGAATTGGTAGACTGCTAAGAACCCAACCATTCTTATTGCAGAAAACATATAAGTGTTTAAGTTCTATAAAAAATAGGAATTTAATATGAATGATACCAGTCAAACTCTTAATTTACCGGCAAAGGGTGGTATACAGCCTTTGTTTGGTGAGTCTATTACAAGTTTAGCTACGGGGAACACTTACAAAATTGGGACCCGGATAGGTGAAGGAAATTTTGGCATTGTGTATAATTGTTCAGATGATTGGGATAATGAGCTTGCTGTAAAAGTTTTAAAACCTGTTAGTCCTTACGAGAGATTGAGGAAAAATGCGGAGGGTGAATTTCACCGACTGAAGGAATTAAGACATCCCAATATTACATTTGTGTATGATGCTTTTGAATATCGAGATACCTTTTATATTGTAACTGAGAAGTGTCATGGACCAATAACAGGGATTTTCGATTTACCAAATTTGGATGGTATGCTTTGGTTTATGCCAATAGCTAGACATCTTTTACAAGCAGTTCAATATCTCCATTTGAATAATTACGTGCACCAAGACATCCATGAAGGAAATGTCTTTTCAACATTTATAAAAGACGAAATGGTTCCTCAAAAGGCTCATGTCATTCAATTTAAATTAGGGGATCTTGGAGTTTCAAAATTGCTTCCTGATGTAGATGCTACAAACACAAGAGCAAGATGGTTATTACCACCTGAAGTTTTAGATACTAATGAGTTTGGGGAAATTGATCAACGATCCGATATCTATCATCTTGGGTTGCTATTTTTACAACTTGCTTCTTCTAAGCGGTTGCAATTCACGCGCGAAGAAATTCTTTTAGGTAAGCCCAGAGAGATAGCATTGAATTTACCTGAGCCATACAGAACTGCATTGGAAAAAAGTTTGAGACGGCATGTTTCTTGTAGAACGACTTCTGCAAAAGAATTATGGCATAACTTTAAAGGCATTGCAAATGTTTGATAGGTATTTGTCTAAATCTTGAGCGGTTGGAGTTGTGAAAACACGACACCTTGCAATCAACTACCTAATAAATATAATCCAACAAGGAGGATTTTATGGACGTAAAAGACGCAATCATTTCAAGACGTTCCGTTTTCAAATTCAAACAGGAACCCGTTCCAAAAGACGTAATTGAAGAAATATTTAGTTTTGGAATATGGGCACCGAATCATCATATAACCGAACCGTGGCGGTTCACCGTAATCGGGGAAAAAACGAAACTGACACTCGCACAACGTTACCGAGAAATCAAGATGGAGGACACACCAGACCACGTTGATGCAGAGAATCTCGCAAAAATAGGTGAATTGGCTTACGAAAAATTTATGTCCAAGCCAACAATTATCGCTGTGTCCTGCATACAAGATGGAGACGAACAACGGCAACGTGAAGATTACGCCGCTGCCTGTTGTGCAATGCAGAACGTCCAACTCGCAGCATGGGACGCAGGAGTCGGCATGCAGTGGAGCACCGGCAGAATCACGATGGAAGAACAGACCTATAAGTTGCTTGGAATTGACTCATCACAAGAATACATAATCGGCTTTTTCTATACCGGCTATCCAGCAGAGATAAAGCAACCGAATCGCAAACCCGCAGCAGAATTTATACGTTGGGTTGCTTAGTAGTCGGTTATAGGTTATCAGAGAAAAGTGTATATGTCTGTAGAACTGAAAGTGAACGCTCTGACTGCTGACAACTATTAAAACTGATACGCTGTTTTAGCGTTCTTCCAGAAGAACTTTTCTTTGACTTCATCACCTTTTGCGGTGAAATAGGCATCAACGATCTTTTGCACGACTTTATACGCTGCAAACCTTGCGGATACAGGCCAGTTGCTTCCATAGATAAGTCTGTCTTCACCAAACGCATTCCATAATACATCAATCGTTGGTGTGTAGTAGGCAATGTCTTCAGGTGCAGGTGTTTGTCCAGTGTGTTCCACCAAACCTGAAACCTTGCAGTAGACATGAGGATACCGTGCAGCTTCTTGAATGGCAGAAACCCACGCTGCATCAGGTGGATTACCGTCAACGCGGACACCAGCGACGTGGTTAATCACAACACGGATAGTCGGTATATGTTCAACCAAGGCAGGGACGTGTCGTAGTGCATCAGGGTTAATCAGTAGGTCTAAGGAGAGATCTTTTTCAGCCAACTTTTCAATGTTGGCTATAAAGTTTGCATCACTGAGTGCTTGAAGATGACCTCCACCGAGACGTATTCCTTTGAAAAATGGATTGTCGGCAAACCGATTCAGGTTATTCTCAAAATCAGCATCGTTAGGATTTAGATTGCCAACAAATCCAACGATAAACGGTTCATTCGCAGCAAGATCAAGGATCCACTGGTTATCTTCAAGCCATTTACTTGCTTCAACGACTACGGTTCCTGTTACACCTTCAGGAGTAGTGAGTTTCTTGTATTCATCTGGCATGACCGTACGATAAAGTAGTTCATCATTGGGGTTCGGCCACGGCACACCTTCCGGTCGCGTGGGGTCGTAAAAATGCGTATGTGTATCAATAATCATCAATTTGTTTCCCTTAATATTGTAGGTCAAGGTGTCTCTGCCTCAACCCTAATAAGAATTAGCGTTTCAACGCTACTATTCGTAATGTTTCTAACATGCCTTCTGTACGGTTGTTCTGCTCCCAATGAGGAACAACAACGACAGAGAGAACTTAAACGGGAGGCTTTAAAACTTGAAATGGGACAAGAACTCAATCCCATTGACCCAGAAGGACATATTGCGTTAGGAAAAATATATCATCAATTAGGTGAACATGACAAAGCGATAGAATCTTTTCAAACTGCTATTTCACTTGATGAAAACCACGAGCACGCATATAACAACTTGGGTTTAGTCTACCTTGACCTGCGCTTGTTTCTGCTTGCCATAGAGATGTTTAAAGCTGCCCTTGAAATCGCACCAGATAATCCCGCCTTCTACAACAACCTCGGCTATGCTTATGACCTGTCCGATAGATTTGATGAAGCAGCGGAAGCATATCAAAACGCTCTTGAGGCAGACCCAGCATTTGTGGATACCTATTACAACCTTGCTGATGCGCACCTCAACCAAGAATCTTATAAGGATGCTATTCAGTATTATAAAGCAGGAATAGAACTGGATGGTGGTGATGCTACGGTCTATTTTAACCTCGGTCTCGCTTATGAAGAAACTGGCGAAGTTCTCAGTGCTATACAGGCTTATGAAAAAGGCGTATCTCTGGATGCTGATGAGATAGAGGCATACTACCGCCTTGTGTTAGCATATCAGAAGCAAGGCGATAACCTCATGATGCGCCGTTATTTAAATACGTTTCTAAAACGCGCCGAAGGCATACCTCGCTTTCAAGAACAGCACCACACAGCAAGAGAGTTGCTACAGACTTTAGATAACAGATGAAATTGACAATTATCAAGAAAATATTTTATAGGATATATCTGCTTAAATCTTGATCTTTAACGATTTCTGCCAGTTCACCTCTGACATAATCTGCGTCAACCGTAACACTTTTCTCCTCAAGATCAGGCGCATCAAAAAACAGGTTTTCAAACAGTTTTTCCATGATGGTATGCAAACGTCGCGCACCAATATCTTCCACAGATTCGTTTACTTGAAAGGCAAGCGCGGCGATTTCGTCAATCGCATCATCAGTGATAGTTGCCTCTATCCCTTCGGTATGGAGTAAGGCAGTGTACTGCTTGACTAAGGCGTTTTTCGGCTCTGTTAGGATAGACTTGAAGTCGCTTTTGTTTAGGCTTTTTAGTTCTACCCGAATAGGAAATCTCCCCTGAAGTTCAGGAATAAGGTCAGATGGATTAGACACATGAAAAGCACCCGCAGCGATGAACAGCACATGGTGTGTGCGGACAGATCCGTATTTTGTGGCGACCGTACTTCCTTCAATGATGGGTAGAATGTCGCGTTGCACACCTTCGCGTGATACATCAGGTCCTTGTCGCGATTCACGTCCCGCAATTTTGTCTATTTCATCTAAGAAGACTATGCCAGAATTTTCAACCCGTTCAATCGCATCACTGATGACAGCATCCATATCAATTAACTTTTCCGCTTCCTCTTGCACCAATATCTGCCGCGCTTCAGAAACAGGCACACGACGTTTCTTCGTCTGATTAGGAAGAATATTGCTGAACATATCTTTGAAGTTGATATCCATTTCCTCAATTCCACCCGGAGAAAATATCTCAACAAACGGCATACTCCGAGTTTTCATGTTGATATCAACCTCTTTTTCTTCAAATTCACCGTTCTTCAGTCGTTGTCGTAATTTGTCGCGCGTCTTCAGGTGTCGTTCCCGCTGCTTTTCTAATGCTTCATCTTGCTCTTCAGTTAATTCTAAGTCAAAAGGTATTTCAATTTCATCAATATCTTCATCTTCATCAATATCTTCGTTTGCTTCAGGATCATCAGATGGTTTGTTATTGCGCGGATTTTTCAAAGCACGAGGCATCGGGAATAAGTTATCTAACAGGCGTTCTTCTGCTGCTTCTAATGCTTTTTCTTCAACAGCAACAGTCTGTTCCGATTTCACACGACTAACTGAGATCTCTGTAAGGTCTCGGATCATTGATTCTACATCGCGACCGACGTAACCGATTTCAGTATACTTTGAAGCTTCAACTTTGATAAATGGAGCATCAACAAGGCGCGCAAGTCGACGGGCAATTTCAGTCTTACCTACACCGGTTGAACCGATCATGATAATATTCTTCGGTGCGACTTCATCTTGCATATCGTCCTCAAGCATCTGTCGGCGCGCACGATTGCGGAGTGCAATAGCAACACTCCTTTTTGCTTCAAATTGGCCGATAATGTACTTATCAAGTTCTTCAACAATCTGCCGCGGGGTTAGCGCGTTTGCTAAGACTTTCGTTTCATCAGTATTTTTCTCCAAAGTAACCTCCTAAAATGGCAGTTGGTACTAACAGCAGTACCGAAGCCAAGATAACAGAAATCTTATATATTTTTATTCTATTCTTCAGTCTCAATAGTTTCAATTTCAATCTGGGCATTGGTATAGATACAAATATCACTTGTAATTCGTAGTGCTTCAGAGACAATTTCAGAGGCGTTTAACGACGCATATTTTAGCAGTGCTCTGGAAGCAGCAAGTGCAATCGAACTTCCCGAACCGATGGCGAGTATATCATCGTCAGGAATAATAAGATCGCCGTTGCCTGAAATAAGGTAACCATCTTTGGCATCAACGGCAATCATAAGGGCATCCGCTCGTCTAAGAATACGGTCACTCCGCCAATCCCTCGCGAGTTCTACTGCAGCTTTCTGAAGGTTCCCTCGATACTGTTCTAACTTCTTCTCCAAGTTCTCATAGAGCGTTAACGCGTCGGATGCAGAACCTGCAAATCCAATGAGAACACGATCCTGATAAATCTTCCGAATTTTGCGCGCACTATGTTTGATAGCCGTATCACCTAAAGTGACTTGACCATCTCCTCCAATTGCAACATGTCCGTTTCGACGGACCGCTAATATTGTTGTTGAACGCATTCTTTTCCTTTCAAGTAAGTCAATCATATCTTTTTCTAATTCTTATTATTAAGGCGCGATAGGGTTACACTTATGTGCTGTTCCAAATATGTTGTCCGGTCTCCATTCCTACTCTCACAGTGAACTCCGCCAAAATAAGAAAAAGCTCGAAAACATTGCTATTCCCATGAAAAGACCACACCTTACTCCTGCGATTAAAGCAGGTTGCGTGCGGTGATAATAGTATGGACAGAGAATGAAGGTAAGCAAAAATGTAATTGGCATAAAGATTGGCACTGATCCAATGTTCGGAATATGGTCAACACGTAGGGCGTTCCACTCCCATAATTCTTTACCAAGTCCGTAAACAACAACACTTCCAATTGCTGCAGTTATTCCTACTATCCCTGAAGCAACAAAACGGTGTAATCCAAACATTTGAAGCCGCTGGTAGCAGTAAATGGCTAACGTCACAAAAAGCACCCACGTCAATATCAGACCGATCGGAGTCATAGTGTTTCCAAAAAAGTCTGAACTTCGGTAAATAATGAACCGAACTTTTTTGGAAAATAACCAGTCCATCGGTAGGTATGTTGCTGTGGCTGTAAATCCAAACAAGACGCTCTGCCAGAGCAAATCTCTCGATTCGTTCTCAGAAATATTTGGACAAGTTCGGATGTGATAACCGAACCATCCGATCGCAAGTAGCAGGTTTGGGTATAGCAACCAAATAGCACGAATCCTTAACGACCTGATTGGTAATAAAAACACTAATAAGAACGTTAAAAATGTGGTTAAGGCTACAGTAAGTACGGCTTTATCTGTTTTGATATTCATTTGTCCTTTAATGGCGGAATTTGAGACGTGAAACGGGACGAATAGTTTATTGAAACGTGACGACGAGTTGTTGTTCGGTAAGTTTTGCCCCTGTTGCTTTAGTGTTTGCTAAACTTCGTGGTAGTGCAACATGACGCTTAAAGCCGCCAATGGTAACGATTAGTTCATCGCCATGCTTGGTAAGGTTGACTTCCTGTTTTGTCAAAAAAGGAAGTTGCATCACAAGTTGATATTCTTCATCAACTTTCCGAAATTGATACGGACTCTTATCAGAAAATATGTCGACTGGATCAATCCCAGAGTAGAGTATATTTCCCAATTTATGTAGTCCTTCTTCTCCTATTATTTGATCGTTGAAAAGGTTTACTTTCCAAATTGGTACATCCGAAAAATAGTTTTCAGCTTCCTCAATATATAGTTGTTGTGTCTGTTTCCAAACTTCAAAAAACTTCTCTTCAATTCCTTCAGGAATGATCCGATTGATAATGACGGCATCAATACATAACCCATAAAGGCAGAAGTACATAAATGCTCGTTGTGTTTCCTTGATAACTATCTTTTCTGGATTTGTCACAAGTCGAACGGTTGTTATCTTTGGATTTGTAAGTACTGTATCAATCCCTTCAAGTTTCTTAAATAGGTCTTGGATGTTTTGAAAATAAGCGTCTTTTGGAATTGGGACAGAACTGACAGTTTCTATTACAGGTCCTGCAATTTTTGCGAGGCTGCGTTCTAATTTGAAGATGCGATTCATATACCATTCAAGTGTAGTAGGAATGCTAACGAACCGCAACGATTCACCGGTTGGGGCACAGTCAAGTATAATTACATCGTAGGTTTCTTCACGGACATATTGGTTAATATAGAGCAGCGCGCAAATTTCCTCCATGCCCGGAAAAACTGCGATCTCTTCAGCCACCAAACTTTCCAGACCTGAACGGTTTAGCAAGGAACGAATGTAGTTGTAGACTTCGTCCCAGTATTCAACAATGGCTTCTTGGACGTTAATTTCTTGTATCCAGAGATTGTCATTTATTTGTATCTGTTTTTCGTTTGTTTTAGCAATGAGTTGTTCTTCACTATCAAAAGAATCACGGAGAGAATGTGCAACATCAAGTGAGATGACAATCGTTTTATGTCCGAGTGATGCCAATTTCAAACCTGTTGCTGCAGATATGGTTGTTTTACCAACACCACCCTTGCCTGTATATAGAATAACTCTCACTTTTTGGTATCCTTCTTATTTGTTTATTTTTTGTTAAGTATATCCTAAAAAATCGTAATATGCAAACTGGTCATTACATGTGAAACCTATAGGACTTCATACTAAACAATTTCACCTGTGGATAAAGTATTTCAAGTAGAAAAAGAGAGGAAGAATAGGAAGGAATGGTTTGTAAATTTCACTCAAACGTAAATTAAGGTGTTGATTTCTGACATGGGGTCACGGAAGAGTATATACACCCCACCGTACTTTTACAATATCACCGGTGTGAACAAGACGACCGAGTTCATTTTTTACCGCTTTTGGATGTCCATCTATGGCTTCAATAAGTTCGGCAGTTCTTTTCTCACCGTCAGCAAGGAGTGATATAATCTGCTCGCGGAAAGGTATACGGAGTGGTTTCCCACCTCGCAGTTTTTGCAGAACACGGTTCGCTTGCCTTGAAGAGCATCCTAAGATATATTCCACTTTTTCTCTGGTGGATTCAACAGTTAGATTGTCCCGTTCTGTTTCAAAACGTTCTCGTGTGGCTACCACTTCAGGTAGTTTATCGAGTCCTCCGGCGACTTCATAATCCTCCCAGTCAAAAAGGATTGTTTCTTGCCGGTCGGTAATTTGGGGTAGTGCTATACTGGAGAGTAATATGACTGTTTTGTCTGACAATTGGTCTAACTTAACCCGTTGAACAATGCGAGCAAGTTTGGGAATAATACTCTGTTCATAGACACTCTGGACCCGTGTGTCTTTATACTGTTCGGTTTCTGTGTCTTCTTCATAAGAGAGGGGTTCTTTATCGTTTCCAAACAGAATTTGAGATCGTTTCCAAATAGTCTTCTGTGGGAGTGTCGGTGTGCCAATTATCCATATAACATTTGCCTCTTCAATTTCGGTATTTAATCCTTTCATATTATCAAAAGATGTCACGAAACTTACGTTTTTCTTTCTGTCAAGATGTGCTAACTGTGCGGCAACTGATCTATAAGTAATTATTGCATGCTTAATGTTTAGGTCCTTTTCAATTTCCGCATGGATACCATTGAAAAAACGTTGTCCAATTTTAGATATACCGATAAAGTCTAAGTTATCGTTATATTCTAAAATGGTTTTCTGAGGATAGACACCAGTTCGGATTTGGAATACCTTGTTCCCTTTAACCCATGATATTGGATCGGAACGGCGTACTTCAATTTTCTCATCCGGGAATGCCCTACGGAGATGTTCCTCCGAAAGATTAACAGACATTAACATGAGACGTTTGACATAAGGATGCAGAACTGGTGGCATCCAGAAACTCAATTTTTTACCAGTCCACCTTATAGGGGCATCTGCATCCCGTGTGTAGTGGGAGAAAAAATACATGAGTTGATGCCAATATGTCCAGTTTGGGTCAGGGCTGATTGTTGGTAATTTCTCAATGTCTTTAACGGTTCCTACTGGGAAGATACCTAATTGTATTGCTTCTGCCATTGACATTACAATCTTTATATCTTCGTCAAGTGCAAATGACGGTAATGAATGAATTGGTAATCCCATCTCAGTAAGTTTCTCTGAGGTGTTATTGTCAATAGGAATATAAGCAGACGCGCCTCCATCAAATTCAATGCTAAATCGTGCTAATTGTTCTCCAGTGGCTTCATCAATAAATCCTTTTTTGACTACTCTACCGGGTACGTTGACTCTACACATCTGATGTATTAGTTCTTTTTCTTGCCATTCAAATGCTGTTACCACTGACCGAATTCGTTTGACTGCATCGGCATGAGGAATGTCTTGGATTTCTACTGCATGCAGTAAAGCCTTGGCAAAGTTCCCTAATGCCACTCCTTGCCAGTTGATACTCCATTCCTTCAAAATTATTTTAGATATATTACAGGTTGGAAATAAATTAAATGCTTGTGTCCTATCAATGATGCAGAGCCTTTCAGTGTCATCCATCTGTTTTAGAATGTCTTCAGCCATTTCTGTGTATTGTGGGTCAAAAAATATTTCGGGGAGTGCCATTATCTGTGTCTTAGCACGATTTAATGAGGCGGGTTGCGATAAAAATCCGCGCTGTTGGCAGGTATTATATACAGGACACTGTGGACAGATGGTCTCACGGGCATCGCCACCTTTTTCTTGAATAGCATCACACCGTTCAGGATCTTCACAGACGTTACCCAGCTGGAAAGGAGTTGCCATGCGGACATCAATAGGTATCTTTTTTACCTGCTCCCACAGGTAGATTCTGGGCTTTCAGCGTTCGTACAATTGTAGATTCTGGCTTTGGTAGCGGTTTTCTAATTTTTCTGCATACTTGTAAGTTGGTACGTTTAGACAAGTTGCTTCAACGTTATGGACATACGGATCGGCTTCATAATTGTCCTCTGTGCCAACATCGGCAATCAGTCCAAGTATACGATCTGTTTGGTCGAAAACATGTTGTGTCTGAACACCGTCCATTTTTATATGTTTTGATTTTTGCAACAGAGGAGAGGGACGTTTTATTGCCAAGGGGCTAAGTTTACCTTTCCGGACTGTGAGGATTGTGTCGGATATTGGCATGCCGACATGTAGTGACTGTGTGGCAATTCCTGTATCATCCCATACATCTGTTATTGGTGTGGGTGTGGTGGGGAGCCCTACGTCAAGTGACGATGCGCGTATCCATACAGTGTTCTCGTTTTCCCATAATGAGATGTATTCATTACTAACGACACTTTCAGGTGGTTTCCAAAGATGTGATTCATTGTGCTGTCGAATATAAGAGAAACCTCGCTGGATAAGCGCAACTTTTGCGAGGTCAAGATTATGTGAACCCAAAGATATAGGAACTTTAGGGGTAATCTTGTCTTCTATTATTTTTTCAGGGGCAGGTTTATGGAGTTCAGCACGGAGTGCATCAATAGGTGCGAAGACTACCTCTTTGTCAATGATAGGTGGATTTAACAGATTACCAAGTAAAATTTCATACCTTGCATCCCACCGACTATAACCTTTTTCACCGTAGACCTTTAGATATAAATCTCGACTGTACGGATTGTCGGTTGTTGGTGTGTGTTTATAAATATACGGTTTACCATCCTCGGTGTTTGAATGCAGATAATCTGGTATTCTGCAGGAAAAGCGTAAACCTCCAGATTTTGTCAATGTTAACAGAGGGGTTGAAACAGCATTGGTAAGTGTTTCAATACACGTAAGAACAGCGTCGGGGAAGTCACAAATTGACTTATATGTGAAATGGAAGTCGTGCCATTTTGCCCCGTCAAGTTCTGAAGGGATACCAGTGTACACCTGAATTCCCCATGATGCATGCCATCGTCTCATTCCCCAATTTTGTATTCCTTGACGTTTTAAGAATTTATCCCCGCCTAAGGTCCTTGGACCACTATCATTGTCAGGAGCACGTCCTATTGGCATGAACGAAATTTTTGCATTTTCCAGATCACCGAGCAGCAACGGGTATTTGTACGCGCAATAAACTGTGAAATGGTAAGGATGTCCTTTATTGTACAGCGCGGCTTTTACTACTGTTCTTCTCTGCAGAAGTGGTTTTTTGTGCCTTTCGTGGCATCGCTGAATTAAATTCTTTAAGGAATCCATAGTTTTAAAAAATTATATGTAAACCGTAAGTTCTGATAAAACAACACTTTTTAGGTCATAGTACCCACTACCTAAAGGTAGGGGCTTGTGTTTCCTCGCGGATAGCGGATCTGAGCTACGTCTTACATCTGCTCCACTTTAGGCAGCTAAGCCTGCCTGTTTGATAAGAATTGGTGGAATGCACAAACAGTTGA
>JAJDWI010000145.1 GCA_022825665.1 Candidatus Poribacteria bacterium | reverse complement strand
TCTACACTATGATTTAATGATATACTATACATCGGTATCCTCTCCTATAAGGAAGTTAATATATATTAGGAAAGGATACCATTTTTAGTATAACCTTTCAAGATACACTTCTCAATTAATGCAAAAAACTTTACACACCCTTTTCTGTCCTACTACCTTGTCAATTTCACATATTAATGCTATGCTTTACCCAACCATTGAAATAAGGAGAAATATTCATGTATCGTGTCGGTATAATCGGTTTAGGTAGCATCGCTTCCCGTTATTCTACACCAGATGATGCTTATCCCTACTGCCATGCAGGTGGTATTCGTCTATGTGACACTACTCAATTGGTCGCTGTGGCAGATATGTCACCAGAACGACAAGCAGACTTTAAAAGCACATGGGGACCTGGATTCCCTGACAACTCCATCAATTACTACGAATCTGATACACAAATGCTTGAAAGTGAAAAGTTGGATATAGTCGCAGTCTGTGTGCGTGGTCCTCATCATTTTCAGGTGATGCAAAATGTCTTAAGGGCAGACATCAAAGCAATCTTTCTCGAAAAACCTGCTGGATGTTCACTTGAGGAAGTAGACACTATGACTGCAGGTGCAGATGCCAAAGGCATTCCAATTGTTGTAGACTATACAAGGCATTGGGGACCGCATCTTATCAGACTCCAAGAGCTAATAAAGGATGGACTTATCGGTGAGGTACAGAGTGTCATAGGGTATTGTGGCGGTGGTGTTCTTTCATTTTCAATACACACTACAGATATGATTTGCCAATTCGCTGGATACGATCCTATTTCAGTAACAGGATATGTTGAGGGTAGTGGTGATGTCCCAGAACCTTACGAATATGAACCAGCAATTGTAGGTTCAACTATCCACTTTGAAAGCGGTGTGATCGGATTTCATGTTGGAAAACATGGTGTTAGAGGAGGATTTTCCGTAGACATTCTTGGCAGCGACGGGATTGTCCAAACAGGATTCTATAGCAGTACAACCGTGCATCAAGGTGGTAAGTTAGTTGATAATGCTACCCTTGATCTTCCAGAAAACGCCAGTCCTTTCAAGGTTGCTTACAAACAGATAACAGACTATCTTGATGGCGGATCTCCTCCCGATTGTTCAAGGGATGATTATACAGCGGTCAATGAAATCGGTTTTGCTACAATCGAAAGCGGTATAACTGGAAAGACCATTAATCTTCCGTGTCAAAACAGAAAAAGACTGATCTTTGCTAATGGATAATCTGATATGGGTATGCCATTTTTACGCGAACTTAACCCTATAATCAGATTCTTTATGAGGTTTTATCCCGGAAAGGAATACAATACGACACCGCACACCCCGCTACGTATACCGTTAAATGAATGCAAAGTTGCTCTAATCACGACAGCAGGATTTTTTCTTGATGGACAGAATCCTTTTGAACTGAATGATTGTTCATATCGTGAAATCCCAAATTCAATTCAAACAGATAAACTAAAAGGTGGACATAAAAGTTCGGCTTATGATGAGCAGGGTATTGAAACCGATCCGAATCTTGCGTTTCCACTTGATAGATTCAGGGAGTTGAAAGCAGTAGGTAAAATCAGTTCGCTCAATCATAGACACTTTAGTTTTATGGGATCAATTACAAAACCGAAATCGTTGATAGAAAACACTGCACCAGAAGTCGCACAGAAACTCAAAACGGATAGTGTTGATGTTGCCTTCCTAACGCCTGTCTGACCAATGTGCAATCAATCTGTAGGATTGATACAACGTGCTGTTGAAGAAGTGGGTATTTCTACAGTTTCTATTACATTATTAGAAGACATTACGAGGAAAGTGAAACCCCCGCGGGCATTACTTGTGCCATATAATTTGGGGTACCCTCTCGGTGAACCGAACAATCCAGAATTACAGCATGCTATTATCGCAGAGACATTAGCACTCTTTGAGTGCGATGAAGAATCACCAATTTTAAAAGTAAGTCAACAGAGAGAAGAAAAATGATTCGAGTTATTAAACATACATTTGTCCTTTCAATTCTAATTGTTCAATCAAGTTGTTATGTGTTTCTTATACAAAATCCGAGGAAAGTTTTATTTTCACAGTTACAACATAAGTATTCTGTAAATATAGACGCTACTTGGACTGAAGAACAAGCAAGGATACTGCTAAACATTTATGAATCCATCTATCAACAATCTTCTAATACAACACAAGAGATAACCCCTTCTGTATGGAAGATAAGTAATGAAACTATAAATGAAAATGTATTGATAGAAACTGTGGACAACGTAAATCACATTACTATTAGTAGTAACGTGTTTTCAAACGGAGAATCGTTAACAAATAATACTCAAGATGAATTCCTATACAACAAACGTCTATTTCAAGTTGTCGCGCAAGTCATAACTGAAAATTGGACAAATATAGATGCAGTGAAACTGATACTCAAAGATGGGACAGACAGATATGCAATAGAACTTGTTTTGAAAGAAATGTACGGTCTCAGTTTGGTTCTTACGGATACACCAGAAGCCGAAAAAATTAGACAGAAATTACGGAAGTATGTAGGAGAAGTGGAAATATCCCAATTTACAAATCAAGAACTGATGATGCTAATGTCAATTTATGAAAAATTCCCCGTAGCATTGCATAAAATACCAAAATTAAAATATCTGCTTTGTAGTCAAAAAGCACCTTATGCAGGTTCAGCATGGATCGTTGCAGATTGCGTTGAATATACCAAACAGACATTTCGCATAAAGAATCCAAAGGAATTTCAACGTATTATTCTACATGAAAAAGCACATTTCTTATGGGAGTATGCACTTAACGGTAAACTCAGAAAAGCTTGGTCAGAACTTGGAGGGTGGCAGAAAGACTCAAAGAATAGGTTTGGGTGGACAAAGACAAAAAGTCGCAAAGAATTTGTTACAGATTATGCATACGCAAAAAACCCGAATGAGGATTGGGCGGAAAGCGTCGCATATTATATTATCCATCCGAACAAACTTCGTTTATCTTCAAATGTAAAATACGAATTTATCGATCAGGTTATGCATTTGTATAGTGATGGGAGTATTCCATTCAAAAGACTGCAAAACCTAAATACGCGCTGATATTTACTCTCAGTAGTTATACTATAGTTTGGACAGTTATATTATGATTTATGTTGGGTACTCAAGGATTCTCTACTATTTGCGAGCGTTCTTAGAGATCGTAACTCGTAGAAAAGGATGTTTTATACATATCTGAACAGCCCCAGCGGGGCGGAATGTGTATAGAACATGAAACTCCCAGACACAAAGCCCCAGCGGGGCGACAGGTGGAAAAAATAAAACTGGTTAGGATGCACAGTATTTCATTAAACAAATTTCAGATAACTATTAAAATTGTCCAAACTATAGTAGTTATAGTGAACCTATAAATAAGTGCACACTCTCCGGTAGATGTGGTTTCCTAACCGCATCTATGAAACTGAATAAACACCGGTTCGGTTAGGAAACCGAACCTACCGTTGGGTCTACAAAATTTTGGTTTTTACTATAAAATTTGAAAAAGATAATCCTTACATTTACCAACAATAAGCAGAAAGGAACAGAATGGATAGAATTAGAGTCGGCATTATAGGATGTGGTGGTATCTTTCGTAATCTACACGCCCCATACTACCAAGAACCGACAAGACGCGCAGACATTGTCGCAATCGCTGACATAAACGAGGCACCAGCAAACGAACAAGCAGAACGATTTGGTGCTGATGCATACACAGACTATCGCGCACTTCTGAATAGAGATGATATCGATGCGGTCGATGTTTGTGTACATCCACGTCCACATCTTGAAATAACCCTTGCTGCTGCAGATGCGGGGAAACATATCCTCATGGAAAAACCGATGTGTTGTAACGTCGCTGAGGGTGACGAAATGGTTGCCGCAGCAGAAAATGCGGGTGTACTCCTGATGGTTGCCTATATGATGCGGTTTGATCCAGGATATATGAAATTGAAATCGCTACTTGAGGATGGAACTCTCGGCACTCTGCAGATGGCATATAATAATCAGATCGGATACTTTTCACCTGAACGACATCCGTGGCTGTTTGTCAAGGAGGAATCGGGTGGAATGTTGGTAGAGCAAGCAATCCATCATTTAGACTTGTGGTTGTGGCTATATGGACCCGCTACTTCAGTCTACGGTTATACGAGTCATGTTCCACTTGGTGGTACATATCCGACCGCTGAGAAAGCAGTGGAAAACAACGCAGTGTTGACCGTTCATTTCAAAAATGGCGGTATCGGGATGATGATCAAGAGTTGGGCAGCACAAGTCGGACATAGTGGCAGTGGTCTTGTCACGAGTAATGGCTCAGCAACCTTAGGTAGACACGGTTTGCGTTGGAAAACGCACGATATGGATTCAGCAGAGGAATACACTGCAGATGTGCCTGACGATGACACATATCGTAATATACCAGAAGCACAACGGAATCAACGCTATTGGGGAATAGCAGCAAAAGGTGCAAGCATTGATCATTGGCTACAATGTATTGCTGGTGAAACAGAACCAACGACACATGGACAAATTGGCAGAGATGGCATAGAATTGGCAGAAGCAACCTATCGTTCATCTCAATCTGGTGTTCCAATAGTGCTGCCTTTGTAGGTTTGTAGGTTGGGATATAGACAAACCCACCCCATAGGTGTAAACCTATAGGGCGGGGTTTCCCGCCTCTACAAGTGACTTATGAAATGCGCTCTAAATAATACCCTCGTCAATCATATTCTGGTTGCAATATATGTGCTGATATTATACAATACGCACAAGTTTTGAGTATTTTAGGAGTACCTCCCAAATGTTAAAAGCTGGATTTATCGGTGCTGGGGGACGCAGCCAAGGTGCACATTATCCAAGTGTGAACCGCCTTGAAGATGATGTTGAAATGTCCTCAGTATGTGAACTTGATGAGGGGAAACTCTCTCAGGTCGCACAGAAATATGAATTTCCACATACCTTCACTGACCATCGAAAGATGTTGGATACAATAGAATTAGATGTCGTTTATTGTGTGATGAACGAAAGGTGGATTTTGCAACCCGCATTGGACTGCCTTAACGCTGGAAAACATCTGTTTATTGAGAAACCACCAGGGAAAACGAGTGATGAGACTCAGCAATTGTTGGAGGCAGCAATTGCTAATGATGTCTATTGTATGGTCGGATTCCAACGTAGATTCGCTGCTGTTACGCGCGAAGCAATGCGACGAGTATCTGAAAAAGGTCCTGTTTCGTTGGCTGTTACTACATTTAATAAGCAGATGATCGGTGGTAATAGAGAATTTACAACAACGCTTTGGAATGATGTTTGTCACGTGGTTGATCTACTTCGTTATATGGCGGGTGGAGAACCTGTTGAGGTTACTGCACATCGTGACATATTCGGTGCAGAGCAACGCAACTTTTACACTGCGTATGTGCGTTTTGACAATAATGTCACAGGTGTCGTATTTGGTAATCGTGCTTCAGGTGGACGGGTCCTACGCTCAGAATTACACGGTGTCGGTATCGGTTGTTATATGAAGATACCTGAAGAGATTGAAATTTATGAGAATAACCAGAGGAATGTTATGGGTGGATGGGAAGTCGATGGTGTTGACGAACGCGATGCGGCAAGTTATGAAGGTGTTCTCACGATGCATGAACACTTTGTAGACTGCGTGCGAAATAAAAAAGTTCCACTTACTGATCTACGCGATGTTATTCATTCTATTCACCTTGTTGACCAAATAGAAGGTCCTTTACCTTAGCCTATATCAGGAGGAAAATGGATGCTGGATGAACGTCATCTCCAACATCAAATAACTGATGAACAACTTTGTGCATTAAATGCTGAAGGTTATTTCATTGTTGAGGACGCGCTACCATTGGAACTCGTTGTACAGTTGGAGGAACGCGTTGATGCTATATATAAGACACATTTAGACGCTGAATATGACCCGTATAGAAAAAAGCAGATGACTGCACACGACAATTTTTTCTATCCGAATTTTCTTGGAAAGGATCAACTCTTCGTCAATGTGTTGGATTGGTATAAGACTTTTCCGAAGGTATGGGGCATTTTAGGTTGGAATATCTACTCATATCATAGTCATTTCATAATCACACCCCCACGACCAGAGTCTTCTCGTGGCAATGCCTCTCCACTCGGTTGGCATCAAGATAGTGGTCGCGTAAATATTGAAATTGAGAGTTCACCACGTCCTCGTTTGTCCATCAAGGTTGTATATTGGTTATCAGACTGTTCATTGCCGGGACGAGGAAATTTCTATGTGATTCCGGGCAGTCATTTATGGGATAAATTAGAACGTCCGCAGGACAATTCGCTTCCTGAAGGGGCTACTGCAGTGTGCTGTAAACCCGGTGATGCGGTATTTTTTGATAGACGTATTTGGCATTCACGTAGTGAAAACGACTCTGACATCACAAGGAAAGGTCTATTTTACGGGTATGGATACCGTTGGTTACGCAGTAAAGACGATATGACTATCCCACAAGATTTGTTTGCACAGAACGATCCAATTCGTCAACAATTGCTTGGTGGTGGCACGAATGCTAATGGTCATTTCTCTCCAAAAGATGATGATGTTCCGTTGAAGGTATGGCTTGAGGAGAAGGGTGTTATTCCCAGTTAAAATTTGACATTTTGTATAATCTGTGATATGTTAAAATCATATCGTTGTACCATATTTTGATGTAGTTACACGTTAGTTGTCTGAACCAAGATTTTCAGGATATGAGGTCGCGATTTGGAGAGTCGCTCCTACCGAACATAAGTATCTTTATTACAAAGTTCACCATAATTGCATTTTTTATGAGGTAAAAAAATGTTTCAAAAACTAATTATTCAAACTGTTGGAGTCGTGTTTTTATTAGCCTTGATTCTGACTCCAGCAGTCTTAGCGGAGAAAGAAGTGGAAAAACCGAAAGAACTCACTGTTGGCATGGTTGCACCAGAATTTACACTGAAAGATGAGACTGGTAAAGACCGAAATCTTAACGAATTTTTAGGTGAGAAAAACGTTGTGCTTGCCTTTTATCCAAAAGATTTTACGGGTGGCTGAACAGCCGAACTTCAGTCGCTCCGGGATAAATTGAGCGACATAGAAAAAACAGAAACTGTCCTGTTTGGTGTTAGTGTTGACAGCGTTGATTCGCATAAAAGGTTTAAGGAACAGGAAAATTTTGGATTTTCACTGCTTGCAGATACAGAATTTGAGGTAAGCAAGCAGTATAGCGGTATTATTGAAAGATTCAACGCATCAAAACGAACGACTTTTATTATTGATAAAGCGGGATATATACGCGCTATAGATAAGGATGTTAAAGTAAGAACACATGGTGAGGATGTTGTTACTTTACTGAATAAAGTTATTCCAAAGATAGAAGTTGGACAGTCTGCACCAGATTTTATTGCTAAAGATGGTGAAGGAAAAGAGCATCAACTCAGCAAACTGCAAGAGAAAAAGAATGTTGCATTAGTGTTTTATCCGAGAGATTTTGGTCGTGGCTGAACGCTCCAAGTTTGCTCGCTCCGTGATGAGTCGAGTAGTTTTGAAAAATACGATGTACAGGTCTTTGGTATTACCCACAACGATGCTGATTCACACCAGAAATTTACGGAACAGAATAATCTGAATTTCCCGCTGTTGGTAGATACTAACAAAAACCTTGCTTACCTATTTGGTGCTGCAGAAGAGGATAATGAACGGTACAAGCGGATAACGTTTATTATAGATAAGACAGGTAAGATAGTCAAAATTGACAAAGAGGTGAATCCAGCTACACACGGATTAGATTTAGTGAATTACTTCAAGAACAATCCGTCATCCAGTAATTAATGAATCCTAATAATTCCTCACCATTATGGGAACGGATTGCGTTATGGACATCAACCATATTCAGTCCATTTATCATTCCAATAGTAGCGGCTGTTTTCGTAATTCACAAGAATGCTGGTACAACTGAGGAAGTCCTTCTATGGATTGCTGTTGTAGCAATATTTGTAACAGTCCTGCCTATAATAGCAATAGTCCTACTGTTTCGGTTATCAAAGGTTAGCAATGTACATTTACATGATAAAGATGAACGACTGCTACCGCTCAGCTTAACAGTTGTCAGTATGATATTAGGGACAATTGTTCTTTATCGTATGGATGCCAATGAGAGAATAATCTGGGTATGTCAAGCGTACATTGTTAACAGTGTAGTGTTTTCAGCGATCACACCGTTTTGGAAAATCAGTTTTCACACAAGTGTCGCTACAGGATGTATTATTGTCTTAACGTTATTCGTCAATTTTATTTATGTATGGCTTTTCTTGCTTATACCCTTGATTGCTTGGGCACGAATTTATCGTAAACGGCATACACCACTTCAAACTGTGATGGGTACGTTGTTAGCATTTGTGATAACAATGCTTTATTACTATATTCTACCACCATCGGTATGATGTATATAGTGATATTATGTCAGTTTTTGCTATCAACTACCCGAATACCGTGCTAATTGCGGAAGATCATCCCAATCGCACTCCAAGCAGAAAAAACTTTTACCGATTCGTCTCACCTCACCGTTACATTCAGGACAGGTGTTTGTTGGCTCGCTAACATCTGTATCGGTCTCAGAAGGTGGAAACATGAGCAGTTGTTGAATCGGCACAGCACTTTCTCGGCTGGCGATATCTTGTTGGACAGATTCAATTACTTCTTGTGCATTTAGATGGAAAGGTGGGGGGGCATTTTCAGTAAGATCAATGAATTTACTACGATAAAAACGGATGCTTTCAACATCATTTACCCTACGCATGAAAACTGTGAACTTTTCTGGTGATACCAAATAAGCAGACGAATCCTGTACATAGTGCTTCGCATTAAGAGAAAGTTCATACCCTTCATATTCAAAAATGGAATTACCGTGTTCCATCCGTGATGTATCCGGTGTATTTTGAAATACCTCATGAAGTTCATAGGAACGGGTTACTGAGAGGATTAAGGTATAACGTTGATAAGGGTACTGAGAGAGGAATTCAGTTGGGAGAAATGACTCTTGTTCGGAGGTTCGGCGTAGAAAAGTTGTAAATGCTTTGTATGCTGCATCTTCAGCCTCTTTCATAATAGCACGATTTTCACGATGTAAACCATTCCTATCTCTATCTGATTCATCAACGGCAATGGACTCATCAATGTACATCTCTGTCTCAACATGAACATCAATAACACTATTTTGATTTCTTAGCAGATGAAGCCGCAGAAACGGTTCATCAACAGTTTTGAGGACAAAAGGCAACATTTTAAACTCCTAATACAGTAGATACGGCAATTTTAACATATTCTGTTGATATGTTTCAATCTAATTGTCTATCTACATTTTGTTTTGTATCTTATGTGTCTATGTGCTATACTATCTACAGGTGTTTGTCGATGACACACCATTAGTTATATATGTCCCTGATACATATTGAGAACTAATTAGAAATACAAAAATAAGAAAGGACACAGACTATGTCAGGACACTCTAAATGGTCAACGATAAAACATAAAAAAGCAGCTAATGATTCAAGACGTGGTAAACTTTTTTCCAAATTAGTAAAAGAAATAACTGCAGCTGCACGTCTTGGTGGTGGTGACGTAGATATGAATCCACGTCTTCGTACTGCGATAGCTACAGCAAAATCAAGTAACGTCCCCAATGATAATATTGAGAAGGCAATTTTACGTGGCACCGGTGAACTTGAAGGAGCAACTATAGAAGAAGTTGTTTACGAGGGATATGGTCCAGGCGGCGTTGCAATGATTATTGAGGTGATAACGGATAATAAAAATCGTGCAGTTGCCGATATAAGACATGTTCTTGGCAAGTATGACGGAAGTATTGGTGAGCGCGGTTGTGTTTCATGGGGATTCGATAAATGCGGTCTTATTGTTGTTGAAGCGGATAGCATAGATGAAGATGAACTTTTTATGCTTGCTGCCGATGCGGGGGCTGATGATATAACACCGATGGAGACTGCAATAGAAATCCTTACTCCGTTTGAGCAGTTTGATAAGGTTGTAACGGCAATACAATCTACTGAAGCAGACATTCAGTTGGCAGAAATTAGCATGATACCCCAAAATACTGTAAAACTTGAAGGAAAAGCAGCAGAAAAGATGCTACGTCTGATGGAAGCACTTGACGAACTGGATGATGTTCAGAAAGTGTACGCTAACTTTGACATTCCTGACGATATACTTGAAGCCGCAGCCTAATTTTAGGATCTCTTGTTGATGATAATTCTTGGGATTGACCCTGGCATTGCAAACACTGGATATGGCATTGTCCAATCCAATGCAGCCCGTAATCAACTCCTGCACTACGGGAGTATCAGAACCGAGTCAAAAACTCCATCAGAGATACGATTAAAAACAATATATGATAAAGTTATTGATCTTATAAAAGAATATGATGTTGAAGAAGTCGTTCTTGAGGATGTCTTCTTTAGTAAACAAGTAAAAACGGCATTCATCCTCGGTGAAGCAAAAGGGATAATCAAGTTAGCAGCAGCGAATAGTAGGACTCCAGTGGCTACATATACGCCCTTACAAGTGAAGACATCCGTTACCGGATATGGCAAAGCCCCCAAAATTCAAGTACAAAAGATGGTCCAGATGTTACTGAAACTGAAAGAATTGCCCACACCTGACCATGCAGCCGATGCACTTGCTCTTACAATATGCCACGCTCGTTCCCATAAGTTAAACAGACTCCGTGAGAAACTTGAGGAATAACCTACCTGAGTTGATATATCATTCCCAATCAATGAAAGGAATTCATCTGCATGATTGCGCATTTAAATGGAACACTGGCTCATATTGATTCGAAAGAGGTTGTTGTAGATGTAAACGGTGTCGGGTATACCGTTGATGTAGCGGAACGGACACTCGCAGAATTACCTTCCATCGGTGAACCTGTTACTTTTTATACACATTATATTCAAAACACACAAAATATAATCAAAATATACGGGTTCACATCGCGAGATGCGTTGAAAATTTTTGAGTTGGCACTGACCGTCAAAGGTGTTGGACCTACATTAGCACAAAATATTGTAACAAGACTTTCACCATCACAATTTGTACAGGCTGTACTTAAGGAAAATATACCAATTTTGAGACGTGTACCACGACTGAGTGATGAACTTGCTAAGCTTATCATAATAAAATTAAAAAAGAATATTGCAAAAATCAAATTAGAAGAGAAATTTGAAGTGAGTGGCACAACTTCAATACATCAGGCAGTCATTAATGTGCTTGTTAATCTTGGTGCTTCTGATCTTGAGGCAGAACAAGCATTCGAAAAAGCGCAAGAAACACTCGGTGATTCTGCTGAACGCGAAGATTTAATTAGAGAAGCACTCCGATATATACGAAATTAGTCATTTCTTATTCAATACATTTTCTTGGACAACAAAATGGACAACTACAACATTCACGATAATACAGAAGATGAATTTAGTTATAGTTTACGTCCAGAAACATTAGATGAATTTATCGGACAAGATACCGCTAAAGAACAACTCCGTCTCCACATTGAGGCTGTAAAAAGTAGACGAGAAGCAAACGGTAAAGAAGGCGCAAAAAGTAGAGATAATGTATTAGAACATGTCCTTCTCGTTAGTCCTCCAGGACTTGGTAAAACCACGCTTGCAAAGATAATTGCTAATGAATTTGGCACTAATTTTAAACAAGCGATCGGTCCTGTAATGGAACGTCTTGATCTCGCATCTACGTTGACCAATCTTGAAGAAGGGGATATCCTCTTTATTGACGAAATCCACAGGATGAGAGCACAGATTCAGGAATCGCTTTACCCAGTTCTCGAAGATTTTGTGTTGGACCTTCCTATAGGTCAAGGACCTGGTTCAGATGTTGTTCAAGTTCCAATAGACCCATTTACCTTGGTGGGTGCGACAACACGCGAAGGGTTATTAACCGGTCCTTTTCGCGATAGACTTGGTATCCACATCCATCTTGATTACTACACACCTAAAGATATTCAGCAAGCCATCCGAATCAATAGCACTAAACTAAACATTAAAACAGAAGAAGAAGCAGAATATGCTTTGGCGTTACGTTCGCGAGGGACAATGCGTATAGCAAATAAACTACTGGCAAGGGTCAGAGATTACGCACAAGTAAAAAGTGGTGGTATTTTGTCACTTGAGGTTGCATTAGAGGCATTGGAATTCTTCGGTATAGATGAGAAAGGGTTAAACGCTCAGGATTACGCTTATTTCAAAGCATTAATTGATACTTTCGGTGGTCGTGCGGGACTAAGATCACTTTCTGTTGCCCTTAGTGAAGATGAACGCACCATATCTGAAGTGTTTGAACCGTATTATATCAAAGAGGGATTTCTAATGCCTACACGAAGTGGTAGAGTTGCAACTGAAGCTGCATACAAATACTTCGGTTATCCAACAAGGGACCAACCATCACTTTTTGATATTTGATATATCTGCGATTCGAAGTATACACATATATTTTTATATCTATGAATCTCACAGATTTCGATTACGACCTACCTCCTGAAAGAATTGCACAAGTACCACTAAGGAATCGGGATGCATCAAGACTAATGATTGTTGAGCGCAGCACCCGTGAATTTCATCACACACATTTTTCAAAAATTGGGGATTACCTGCCAGATTCATCTCTTTTAGTATTGAACGACACGAAAGTTATACCGGCAAGGTTAATTGGAAATAAAGTAGAGACTGGAGGGAAAATTGAGCTACTTCTTATAGAGGAAAAGGAGCATGATACTTGGGAAGTTTTAGCAAAACCGCTTCGTAGTCTTCGAGTTGGGACAGAGATTGAATTTGGCAATGGAACACTGAAGGCGGAAGTTGTTGCTAAACCTGAGGAAGGTAATTGTAAAGTGCACTTTGTGTATCAAGGAGTGTTTTCAGAAATCCTTGCGGAAGTTGGCATGATGCCATTACCACCTTACATTCGTCGTCCTCCAAATCATGAGGATACATTGCGTTATCAATCTGTATATGCTTCTTCAGAAGGGGCAATTGCTGCCCCGACAGCAGGTTTGCACTTTACAAATGAATTACTGTCTACATTAGAAGACAATGGAATAGATTCTGCGATGCTAACCCTGCATGTTGGAATTGGAACTTTTCAACCTGTCAAAGTAGAAAACGTCAAAAACCACAAAATGCATGCAGAATATATTCACATTACGGAAACAGAAGCGAAAAAAATAAGTAATGCTCGTGATGCGGATAGAAGGATAGTTGCTGTTGGCACAACTGTAGTCCGCGCCCTTGAAACTGCTGGTACAGACGGAACTATCAAACCTTTTACTGGTGAAAGTGAATTATTCATATATCCCGGTTTCAATTTCAAAGTAGTAGATGCGTTGGTAACAAACTTCCATCTACCAAAATCAACATTACTTATGCTTGTTAGTGCTTTCGCTGACATACAACTTATAAAAGATGTCTATAAGGAAGCACTCATACATGATTACCGATTTTTTAGCTATGGCGATGCCATGCTGATTCTTTAATTAACAAGGAGAGAACTATTTTATAATGGAAAGTCTTACAAGTATTCTTTTTATGGTCGTTCCGATGATTCTGATCTTGTATTTTCTGATGTTTCGTCCAGAACAGACAAGGAGAAAAAAACATCAGGCGATGCTTGATAATTTAGCAAAAGGGGATGAAATCGTAACAAATGGTGGGTTGCACGGTAAAATTCTCGGTGTAACAAATGACAAGAAGATCGTTCTTCTCTCTGTCGGAGAAATTAACAATCAGGAGATGAAGGTTCAAATATCATTAAGTGCAGTCGCTTTTCTCAAAAAGGGTGGTGAACTTATTGAAGGGGAGTAGTTAGGTTGACTGATAGTTGATAATAAACACAATCAGCGGAAATCAGAGATGCGCGAGTTTTTTTAGGAACAATAAGTAGATCGTTGTGGTGTAAAGCGATATTTACAACATCCTTTTCACAGTCATCAACCTGTAGCGTTACTGATCCTGTTCCATCTTTAAACCGATACAAACAAACTGCTTCGCCAACAATTTCACTTGAGAAATCGTTTTCATGAATGCGAAGAAGATAATTTGTATCAGTTACTATCTCTCCAGCATCAAATATAACTGCTGCTGTATCAGTATGTGATGGGGTTTTACATACTGCAATTTCAACACGGTCTGTGTTAGTTATAACTTCAAAGGTGGTATGGTGGGGAATGTATGCAATACATGCATCACCATCAAATACATCTGTCCTATTCCCTAATATACCATTAGCTTTGTTCCCGTTATGACCGACTAACAAGGTGCATTGTCCACCTAACGCAATTAGTGCAACTTCACAGTCATCAGAATGATCAAAGAAGGTAGAATGTGGTGAGAGATTGAGAATACCGAAATGCAGCTTGCTGATTCCAAATTCACCAGGAGTTGTTAGGTTAGCAAATCCTTCAGTGAAAGTGTAATGTTTAGTGAGATACATCAAGTTAAAAATCCGATAGTTGTTCCACAAGACTTGCGAGTGGAAGTCCAACTACATTGAAATAGCAACCTTCTATTCTATTGACAAATGCTGCAGCCCTTCCTTGAATCCCATAAGCACCAGCCTTATCTGATGGTTCTCCAGATTTAATATAGTTTTCTATTTCTGCTTTTGGGAGCTGCCTAAAATATACTTTAGTTACTTCTGTCCAATTCTTCTCTTGTCCTTTCTTAAGGTTTATCAACGATACACCAGTTACGACATCGTGGCATTTCCCGCTAAGTCGTGATAACATCTTCATCGCATGTTTATCATTATCGGGTTTGCCGAGTAATTCGTTTTCAAATGAAACCAATGTGTCAGCACCAATAACTATCCCATCAGTATACCGTTCAGCTACATTTCTTGCTTTTAAGGATGCAAGTTTTTGCGTAACTGATTCAGGAGACATGTCTTGATGTTGTTCAGTTTCTTGAATATCGCTGGGATATACTTCAAAAGTTAGACCGATTTGAGATAATAAAGCAGCCCGACGTGGAGAGACTGATGCCAAAATGAGACGTGTGTTGTTTAGGATAGGCATAGCACTGTTATTTCAAACAATACCATTGATCGCTGTTGCTGTTTTTAATCATTAAGAGATTTGCCGCAATTAATTCTGAGATACCACTATCTATATCACTCTTTGAAAATCCGATTTTTGACAGAAGTTCATCTCGATTTGGAGTACGAAACCACTCAGGTTTTTCGCGTGAATCTGTTTTTGCTTGAAAAACTTCAAGCGCACAGTATAAACGTAAAGTCTTTTCAGAAAGTCCGACAAGGGGATTTACTTTAGAATAGTAGTCCCTTGAATGATTTTGCATATTTATGTCCTTTTCATTATATATTTTCAGTGCTTATAAAAATAAACGCATCTATCATAAGTAGGTTACAAAATGCCTCTTTAACACAAGCAGGAATATAGTTCCCAGAATATCTAACCCAGTATTAGGCAAATATGAATGTTAAAAATATGTATATATTGTAATTTTGAAAGATATTCGTAGGTCAGACTTCGAAAGTGAGATTCAATTTGCGATATAAACTATTTGTAACAATCATCAACAGAGGATACTTAATACTAAATTATGCTACAAAACAACTTCAATTTGACAAATTGGTTGTATGATGGTAAAATTGTTTAGTTTTGTATAGGTAGGATAGGTATAGCATTTAACCAGAATATTAGGAATTAGCAGACTAAGGAATGTAGGCATTTGGCATCAAAATGTGTTTTACAATATCTACGTGAGGTACTTGAAAAGCAAAATGCAGGTTATCTCGTTCTAATTGATCCTGAAAAGTGTGAGATAGATAGATGCCCTAAACTTGCACGAGAAATAGAACGAGCAGGTGTAGATGCTATCTTACTCGGTGGGAGTTTATTGACATTAGACCTGCATCCCTTTGCTAAAGCACTAAAAACGGAAACTGATCTACCAATCATCCTTTTCCCAGGGGATTCAATGCATCTAACTGCCCATGCAGATGCAATCCTGTATACGAGTCTTATAAGTGGAAGAAATCCAAATTACCTTATAGGCGAACAAGTAAAAGCAGCACCATGGATACAGCGATATGGCTTGGAGCCTATCCCCACAGGATACATTCTCATTGATGGTGGTAACCGATCTGCGGTTGAATTTATGAGTGGAACTGTCCCTATTCCCCGAGAAAAACCCGATATAGCTGCCCCACACGCACTTGCTGCACAATATCTTGGCATGCAGTTAGTCTATTTAGAAGCAGGAAGTGGTGCTGAATATCCAGTTCCTAATGTAATGATAAAATCAGTAAAATCTCAGATTGACATCCCATTAATAGTTGGTGGTGGTATCAGGGATCCAGAATGTGCAGCTGAAAAAGTAAGGTTTGGTGCTGATTTCATAGTTACAGGTAACATACTTGAAAAATGCGGTTCTTTCGAGTTAATGAAACAGTTTGCTGATGCTATTCATGGTTAAGTTGTAAATCTAACTTAATATTAAACAACACATTTAACATAGAAATTATAGAATCAGAAAGAGGTAATTCATTATGTCTGAAAATAATGAGGTAGTTATAGAAATTAATAAAGAAAAGAATAACAAGGAAAAAGAGAAAAATAAGAAACCAGAATTTCTAATTGATGAAACTGAAAAGGAAACGGATGCGTCTCCCGAAACAGAGACAGCAGACAAAGAACGGACAATAGAAACCGTTGAAGCAGAACTTGAGGAACTTAAAGAAGACTTTAAAAAGCAGCTTGAAGCAGTAGCAGAGTCTGAACGAGAACAGTATCAAGAGGAACGTGATCGTTTGCTTAGAACTGCCGCAGAAGCAGAAAATTCAAAAAAACGTATAGAAGCAGATGCTGAGAAACAATTAAAGTTCGCTAACAGGAATATCTTAGAAGGTCTTATCCCTGTGTTGGATAGTCTTGAAGCAGCATTAAAAAGTGTTGCAGAGAAGGTGGGAGATAGTGATTCTTCAACAGAATTCTCAAACTTCAGTGAAGGTGTAGCGATGGTGCATAAGCAACTTATGGATGTGTTGAAAATATATGGACTTACCCCAATTCAAGCGATAGGGGAACAGTTTGACCCCAATCAACATGAAGCAGTGATTGCAATAGAATCGGATGAAGTGTCTGAAGGTAATGTCATTGAGGAGTATAGAAGTGGTTATCAATTGCACGACCAAGTACTACGTGCAGCACAAGTAGTAGTTTCCAAAGGAAAAGCTGAGAAAGAAGTCGAATCTGAGGATACTGGTGAACAACAAGATGAAAACTCCACCGAACAATAGATAAAATATAATCGTAATGCAGGTAGGATAGTATATGCAGCAAAAACGGGATTACTACGACATCTTAGATGTCACTCGAGATGCTGATGAGAATGAGATTAAGAAGGCATATCGAAAGTTAGCAATCAAATATCATCCAGACAAAAATCCAGGTGATAAAGAAGCCGAAGATAAATTCAAAGAAGCCACCGAAGCCTATGATGTCCTGAGAACCCCTGAGAAACGTCAACGTTATGATCAATACGGACACGCAGGACTTGAGGGAATCAGTTCTGACTTCGGATTTGGTATAAACTTAGACGATATTCTTAATGATGTTTTTGGAGATGTATTCGGTGGATTTAGTAGAACCCAACAACGCAGACCTAAGCAGGGACGCAGCCTACAAACTAACATTGAGATAACACTTGAGGATGCCTACAACGGTAAAGAAATTTCATTTGATGTTCCACGCATAGAATCATGTTCTGATTGTAATGGCAGTGGGGCAGAAACGGGTTCAACGGTAGACACATGTCCACAATGTTATGGTCGTGGTCAAGTCACGCAATCACAAGGGTTTTTCACGATGTCCCGAACATGTCCACGTTGTCGTGGAGAAGGGGAAATCATCCAGAATCCATGTCGTAATTGCAATGGTCAAGGACGGATAAGAGTGAATCGTGAGATCAAGATCAGTATTGACAAGGGAGTTGTCAACGGGTTTGAATATCGTTTACGCGGAGAAGGAGAAGCCGGAACTCTTGGTGGACCTCCCGGTGATCTTCTTGTTGTTGTACATATTAAACCACACGAAAGGTTTAGTCGTGATGGACACGACTTGATTACTTCCACGAAAATCTCATTCGTTCAAGCTGCACTTGGTAGTAGTATAGAGATTAAAGGTATTGACGGAGTCCACAAGTTAGATATACCTGCTGGGACACAATATGGAGACCGTGTACGTATCCATGGCAAAGGTATGCCAAGATATAGAAGTAGCAGTTTTGGTGATCTTGTCGTACAAGTAGCAATCGAAACACCGAAGAAACTCAATCAAGAGCAACGTAGTCTCTTAGAGAAGTTTGCTGAGTCTCACGGTGACTCACCAGAAACTGGACACAGTGGGTTCTGGGATAAACTATTTCGTTTTAACGATGATGATAAATAGGACATTCCTGCAGTTTTCATTCAATCCGTGAAACTAAAATTATGCATTGGGCACAGATCACCGTTACAACCACTTTGGAGGCATCTGAAGCCGTTGCAAACTTTCTTATAGAAATGGACGCTTGTGGTGTTGAACATAAAGATATTTCTGACACAAGTACTTCTCTTATCGCGTATTATCCACTTGATGACCGAGTTAACACAAGATTAAACAAACTGCGAAATTTTCTTGCCAAACTCCCATCATGGGGTTTACAAACACACCCTACGAAAATAGACCTAAAACGGATTGAGTCTGAAGAGTGGACTGAAACGTGGAAGACTGATATTCAGCCCCAAAGAATAGGCAACAACTTTCTTATCGTTCCAACATGGCATAAAATTTCAACTGATGATACGACTGTTCAAATCAGAATTGATCCTGGAATGGCGTTTGGTACAGGTTATCATCCAACTACCCGTTTATCTTTGGAGATGTTGGAGCAAACGATCAAACCGAATTGTCAAATTGCTGATATTGGAACTGGTTCAGGTATTCTTGCGATTGCAGCAGTTAAACTTGGCGCAAAACATGTAGATGCGATTGAAATTGATGAAACTGCAATTCCTGTAGCAGAAAACAACTTCAGTACAAATAGTGTGGAAGGATGTATTAGTTTATTCCAAGGAGATGGTATAAAGTCGCTAACTGGAAAATACGATATCATAGTTGGGAATATACTAACTAAAGTGGTTATTCCGATAATTCCGTATTGTCCATCGCGTTTAAAACCCGATGGACATTTAATTTTTTCTGGCATCTTAGAGACAGAGCTTAATGATGTTAAGGAGGTATTGATTGAGAATGGATTGGAATGTGATGAGGTGACGCGTCAGGTTGAAGATGATATTATGTGGATTGCTCTTAGAGCAAAACTTGCTAAACCTTAAGGCTATTCACTCTTTTCCTCTGCTAATCCGTGGCATAGAATACATCTACCAACGTTGAGGTGTGGCATCGTTGGGGATGTTTCGTCTCCTTTCAAATGGCATTTCAAACATGCTGGTGCTTCAGTGGGTTCTATATGCACATCTATATATGATCGAGCAGGTGCAGCATTGAAAAAGAGTATAACCATAACAATCATATATATGAGACCTATTACGCTGACAAGATAAAATAATACCTTTGGGTTGCCTTGTTCGGTTGGCATAGAAAAAAGTTTGACTCCTAATTTGTAGTGGTATTCGACTCATAATAATAGGATACTAAATTGTCAATTGTTCTGCAATGAAATTAGTATTTTAGTCCTGACGGCTCCCAAACCTAAAGGATTGGGGTTCCTTAGGTCATCTTCTCACGCCTTGCGTATTTTGAAGATGTGGGCATCTTTTATCTCCTTATAGGAGACTCACTTAGGTTTAAGCTAAGTTTACCGTTGCAGCAACTGC
>JAJDWI010000039.1 GCA_022825665.1 Candidatus Poribacteria bacterium | reverse complement strand
CATTTTTCACCTCAAATGGTGTGATTTTTTAAGGTGAAATATAGCAGATATAGCGCAAAAAATCACGCTATATCTGCATATCCAAAACTATTAACGCTTGTGATAAAAAACAACCAAAATACCGAAAACTAAATAACCCTGTATGTTTATATCGTTATATTGACTACGAAATAAAAAATGCAAAGACCAGATTGAGACTAATGTGTTTACACCGTTTTCATTTTTATTAGTTTGTCCATCATCACGCCATAAATGCTCCATTTACCATATATTTAACTTGACAATCACTAAAAACCATGAAATAATTATATGGTATAGGAAAGCACAGGTTAAGGTTTTACATTACAATTTATGTTTGTAAATTTGATATCAAAGTGCTTTTTAGATATCAAGTAAAATTTGATGCAAAACTTGTTTAAATCTTAGAAATAGATTTTGTAGTAGTATTATATTTATTGCTATTACTTGTTGTATTACATTAAGAATATTAGGAGATATATGATGATAATCAGAAAAATTTCAATGTTTACGTTTGCTTTAGCAATCGTTGCTTTGGTTGTTGGACTTACCGGTTGTGAGAAAATTGTGACAATGATGCCTGATGACGAAATGGATATGGAAGAAATTACTATCGGTATTGCTGTTGCAGAGACAGGGTCTATCGCAGAACCGTATGGTCTTCCAATGAAACGGGGTCTTGAATTGGCACAAGAAGAGTTGAATATGGCAGGTGCTAACATTCAGTTCGTTTTTATGGACACTATGAGTACTGTTGATGGTGCCAAGGCAGCAGTTCAAGCATTGGCGGATAGAGGTGTTTCTGCTATAGTAGGTGTTGGTATTTCAACACAACTGAAACAGGCATTTCCAATTGCACAGGAAGCAGGTATCGTCGCATTTAGTCCAATATCTTCCGCTGCTGGTTTGAGTGGAGAAATTGGTGATTATGTTTTCCGTGCTGGTATCGCTACCAATATACTGGTTCCAGGCGGTGTAGAGAAGACTCTTGCTGCACTGAATTATGAAAATGTAGCAATAATCTATGATGACATTGATGACTACTCCATTAGCGTAAAGGATGAGTTGAACAAAGCACTTGAAGCAAATAATGTTACTATCGGTATAACTGAATCATTTCAAACTAAAGCAACCGATTTTAGCATGCAATTAACTGCAATAATGGAAATGAATCCTGATGTATTATTTGTTGCAGCACTGTCAGGAGACATGACTAATATTATTATTAAAGCAAGAGAACTTGGTATAACTTCAACCTTGATAGTTCCAGATTTAACCGATTCCGAAGTGGCAGCAGCAGGAACGGCTGCTGAAGGAGCAATAACGTTTGCTGGTTGGTCAAGTATTTCTGATACACCTGGCAACTCAGACTTTGTGCAGGCTTATATGACGAAATACAGTATTGATCCAGAACCATGGGCGGCACAGGCGTATGCTACACTTTATATCCTCGCTAATGCAATTCATAATGCTGGATCTTCTGATTCTGCAGCAATTCGTGATGCGTTGGCACAGACATCCCACTTTCCAACAATCTTAGGTCCATTCTCCTTTGATCCTAACGGAGAAGCGATCTATGAAGATATTGATGTAATTGTTCAAACAGTTACTGAAGGAAAACTTCAAGACAATTAATTGCAATTGATCTTATCGACGTACGTAATACCTTCTCATCAGTGAATTACTGGTGAGAAGGTTATTATTTGCATTCAATTACGAGAAATAGACACCCAGAAGCATCAAGTAAGAGATAAATTCAAATACCGCACGAACTAACAGATGTACAACAACATTTTTTGACAAAGATTTCTATTATTTCCGTGCTTCAGGTGTGACTTTTAGTTTTACCTCTTCCCCGTCGCGTAAAACGACTACTTCAACTGGTTCTCCCACTTTCACAGCATCAAGAGCATAGGTAAAGTCATAGATATTTTCAAGTTTTTTAGTGCCAAATTTAATAATGACATCCCCACTCTTTAAACCCGCTTTCTCTGCTGGACCGCCAGCGACAACACCAGAGAGTTTCACACCTTCGTCTTCTGTGGTATAATCAGGAATCGTCCCTACATAAGCACGAAGTGTTCCACGACTCCCTTGCTCTGGTGTATTGCGTTCTACCTTTACATATTCTGGTCGTGTGTCAGCACTGATTAAGTCTGATACTATCCCATAAGCAAGGTTTGATATACGTTCTAAACCCGCATAATTGAGGGTTTCAGGATCATCTGATGGACGATTATAGTTATTATGTAAACCAGTGAAGAAACTGAGAACAGGGACATTTTTCGGATAGAAGGCTGTTACATCTGTAGGCATATATGGATCTGATTTTAATGAAAGATTGAAGCCGACAAGAACGTTTCGTTTTTCAATTAACTTTGTCCAAATAGGTGAAGAACCAATACCTTGCAGGACAAGTTTGTTATTGCGGAGACGACCCACCATATCAAAGTTGATATAGGCAGCAACGTCTTCTAAAGGAAGGACAGGTTCATTCACGAAATGAGTAGAACCGATGAGTCCGAGTTCTTCTCCCGACCATAACGCAAAGATAATACCTCTCTTAAATTTCTCTGGATGATTTTGACGTTCTTCACTGAACATTTTTGCTAATTTTAGCACAACAGCAGTCCCCGAGGCGTTATCATCTGCCCCGTTATGGATTTGTGTTTTTGCTTCACCTTTAGCAAGTGAGCCAATTTCCCCATAACCGATATGGTCGTAGTGTCCACCGACAATGATGTATTCGTCGTTTTCAGTTTGCTGGGTTGGGGAGATTAAAGCGAGGACATTTTTATCAGTTTTCTTAATCTTTTCAATGGATGCAGCAATCTTGATTTTGACATTAGGTAATGGAAATGATCCTACAAAGTGCGGATTCTCATCGTCAAGTCCGGTTTGAATATCTTTGAGGTTTTTACCAGCTTGTGCTAAGAGGATATTTGCAACAGTATCGGTAATGGAACCGGCGATAATACCAGAATCAGCACTACCGCTATCAAAATTAAGTGGTATAATCTTACCGGTGTTAGGTGAATTCGGACCGGCAACAGTAAGAAATGCTTTAGCACCGTTTTCCTTTGCTTGGACTGCTTTATAGCGGATTCCTGCATATCGGATTAATTGTTGTCGTCGGTCTGCTTTCACAGATTCTGGAACATAGCGAAGGGCAATCACAATTTTATCCTTCACATCTAATCCAGCGTAAGAATTATATCCTTCACCCGCTTCTCCAGGAGCAATTAACCCATATCCAACAAACACGACTTCACCCTCAACTTCACCATTACTTGAAAAAGAGAGTGGTAAAAAATCCTGTTGGACCTTGAATTCAAGTTGCTCTTCAACATCCTCTATCTTGCGTGTGAGAAGAAATCGGTTTTCATCTGGTATTAGTTCACTACCAGCATTAAATTCAAAAGTTTGGAAATAACTACCATCCACACCTGCTGGTTGTAAGTTAAGATTAGAAAAATGTTCAACGATGTAATCTGCAGCGCGTTTTGAACCTTCAGAACCTGTCATTCTACCTTCTAATGCATCATCCGCAAGGAATTCAACATGTTGCTGTATAGAGGTTTTCGGTTCATCTATAAAATCAGTAATAGATGAATCTGTATTTTGTGTCTCCTCTATGGATATGGGAATCCTTGATATTTGACTCCTTGGAGACAATGATATCGCTTCAAGTGCTGCCTGATGATTCCAGGATGCAAGATAGAGTTGTGAAACCTTTTGATTATTACGATTTGAGGTCCAGCATAGACGATTTCCATCGGGTGAAAAAACCGGAAGTCCATCAAAACCATCAGTTACGGTAACCTGAACAGGTTCATGTCTACCCGTTGCATCCACAATGAATAACTCAAAATTTGAGAAACCGAGTTTATTGGATGCAAAAATGACATAAGCCCCGCTTGGATGAAAATATGGTGCCCATGACATACTGTCAAAATCTGTCAACCGTTTAATACCCGTACCATCTATACGCATTGTGTAAATGTCTGCAGTTAACCCGTCTTCAGAGAAGTGTCTCCAAACGATATGTTGACCATCTGGTGTGAAAAAGGGACCGCCATCATATCCTGGCATATCTGTCAGACGTTTCTGATTAGAACCGTCAGCATTCATGATATAAATTTCACCAAAATATGCTGGATCAACTTCAAACTGTTTCAATTCCTTAGGGGTTAGTTCACTTTTTGGATATGCATCTCTTATGGAACAGAAGACGATGAGTTTACCGTCAGGAGAATATGAACCTTCTGCATCATAACCGTGTGCCTCAGTTAACTGTTTCAAGTTGCTTCCATCACGGTGAGCCGAGAAGATGTCCATTGTCTCATCGTAATCCCAACTATAACGTCTTTCTTTACCAGAAGCACGGAAATTCAGTTCTTCTTTCTGTTTCGCTTCAGCAAAAGCATCATGGTGTGTAGAGGCATATAGGACCTCATTACTCCCGGGTCGAAAGAAAGCACATGTTGTTTTACCAATACCTGGTGACACACGATGGGTATCTCCAGACAGTAGGTTGAGGATATATATTTGAAAAAACGGGTTCTCAGACTCACGTTCACTTTGAAAAATCAACGAGTTTCCATCTTCAGAGAAATATCCTTCTCCAGCACGTTTCCCATCATAGGTGAGTTGGCGGATATTACTAAGCAAGGTATCCTCTCTAATTGACTTGTCCTTAATATCATTCTCTGTAGTTTGCGGCAATTCAGCATTACTCGTTAGTGCTAAAAAAAGAAGCACTATACAGAATACGCTTGTCCATTTGATGTGGCACATCTCATATCCTCCAAATCTATCTCACCATATTTTTCTTACGAAATCATGTTTCGGTTTTATAACCTATAGGTACTCAGCTGCTTTCTGTTTTAGAAATGCAAGTCCATCCGTAGCCAGACTTTCAGCACTTGGTGCAATATCTCGCCAGATACATGTTGCTGCAGCGATCTCTTTAACGGCAGGCGTAAACGATTCGATTACAAGCCATCGATCATAGTTCACCTTCGCTAAAGCACCAAACACACCATCCCAATCTACGAGTCCTGTCCCTGGCGTGCCTCTATCGTTTTCACAACAATGCATGTGATGTAAGTAATTCCCAGTATTGGTTATTGCATCAGCTTGGTTTTTTTCTTCAATGTTCATGTGGAAAGTGTCTAAATGTACTTTGAAATATGGACTATCAACCGATTGACACAGTTTAACTGCATCTTCGGCAATGTTAACAAAATAGGTTTCAAACCGGTTAAGGGGTTCACTTGCGAGAGTGACTCCGTGCTTTCCACCGAATTCAGCTACCTCTTGTAAACCTTCAACGCACCATTCCCATTCTTGTTCATTTCTTCCACGTCCAACGAGTTTTCCGACAGCACTATACATCGGTCCAACCAGTGTATCAGCACCTAATTCAGCAATTACTTCAATAGTGCGTTTGAGATAGGACTTGGCATTTTCACGAATCGTGGGATCTTCATCAATCGGATTTCTATCTCCACCCATGATATTACACCCGATAGTTTCTAATCCAGTATCTTTCAGCAATGCTTGTGTATAGGGAATGTCAACCGTTTCTGTATCAAAAATTGGGATTTCAACTCCGTCAAACCCCATTTCTGCGACTATTGGAATAAGGTCTGCAGTTTCTTTATCAAACTTGTCTGCCCAAAGTAATAAATTCACACCAAATTTTGGCATATTCTGTGGTTCTCCTTCTCGTCATTTTGTTGTTAGTTTAGCAAATATTACAAAGTATATACATATTTGAATCTGTGGATAGTTTGAAAAACTATGTTAACGGCACACGAAGCCTATCTATTACTATTAAGACCGAATCATCCAAATTACTTTTTTATCGATTTCATTACTATATTAATGATGTCCTTGGTATTTTGAATAACTTGTTGCATGTGTATATTGTAGGTTTCTTGCTTTTTTTTAGGTATATCAGGTAAATGTATTGTACATCCAAATGCTGGTGTTTCTTTGATGGGTACAGTCTTACCATTTAGCACGGCTACCATAGCATCTTTCAAGTAATTATGTTTTACTCGTGTAATGTATCTATTATCGTCAATTGGACCGCGGTAACGTAATATACTTTTGGTATCAATCAGATGTGCTTGTGGGGTCATAGTCGCACTGAGATGTCGTGCTAAACTTCCATCAATATCCTTTACAATTGGAAAGGGAAATTCAGATTTCTTCAGATATGTCTTGACATCATCAATGGAATCATTTTCATTGGAATAGACACCGACAATAGTAACTTGTTTTACAGAAAATTCGGCATGCATCCGCTTTAATCGCATTGTATATCTTTGTGCGACAGGACATTCTACAGAAAGGAACACAAAAATCGCAGGACCTTTACTGACTAATTCAGTTAATCGAAATGTGTTATCTTCTATTGTTGTAATGTTAATGTCCGTTAATTTTGTGCCGATTGCCAGTTTATGTGATTGTAGCGATTTTTCCTGGATTACGCGATGTTTCAATGGAATGGTATAGTCTGTTTCTGCGTATACAACTATTGGTAGAATAATAAAGAGTAAGACAATTATACTATTTTGTTTCACTGTGTTGGATATTCTCATTTTGGAGATAATTGCTATCATGATATAAGTATATCTATTTTAACTGTGAACGTCAATTGATTTTTGAGTGTGTCAGGGTTATTTAGTTTCAGGCATTTTGGTTGTTTTTTATCACAAACGTTAATAGTTTTGGATATGCAGATATAGCGTGATTTTTCACGATATATCTGCTATACTTCACCTTAAAAATCTCAACCTTTGAGGTGAAAAATGCCAGAGAAAGACTCTCGACACTTGTTAGATAGATTAGCAGAAATCCAAGACCCGCGCAACGAAAAAGGAAAACGACACCCGTTGAACTCAATCCTCGGACTTAGCATTATCGGTTTTATGACTGGACATAAAGGATATACTTCCACCGCAAAGTGGGCACGATCCCAACCCGAACTCGCAAAAGCACTCGGTTGGACACACAGGAAAACACCTTGTGCTGCAACGCTTCACAATCTATTGAAAAAGTTAGATGTCGTTCGTGTAGAAGCGACATTGACAAAGTGAGTCAATCGGGTTGTTCAAAGTCGTCCTGACTTGGCAGACTGTCTTGACACAGTCGCTATAGATGGTCCAACGATGCGTGCCTCCAAAAAATGTGGTGCAGCAACAAGTTGTTTACTCTCGGTTATTTCTCATGAGTTAGGGATTACACTTACACAGCAAGTTGCCAGCAACAAAACCAACGAAATACCTACCTCAATAGAGATCCTCAAAGCCTTTGATGTGAGTGGTAAAGTCATCACAACAGACGCACTTTTGACACAGAAAACTTTCTGTAGAACCATCATAGAGGGAGGTGGCGACTATATGCTCCCTGTCAAAAACAACCACCCTGACCTTTACGAGGATATACAAAAACTCTTTCAAGGCGTTCCTGACACACTTTCTGAGAACACGACATATCCACTATTGGGAGACCCTATTTACACACACGAGACTTATGAAAAATCACATGGGAGAGTTGAGACAAGATGTATCAAAGCAAGCACAAGTCTCAACACATATCTGGACTGGCCAGGGATAGCACAGGTGATCCAATATCGTTATATTCACAAAAACCCAAACACAGGAAAAGAAAAACTAAAGTCAGCTATGGTATAACAAGCCTGACACCCGAAGAAGCCTCTGTCGAACGTTTACTTGAACTACGCCGTGGGCATTGGGCAATAGAAAACAAGTCGCATTGGATGCGCGATACTCAACTCGGAGAAGCCACATCCGCTGTCCGATGTGGGGCTATTCCGCAGGTTATGGCTGCATTACGAAATACGGCATTAGCAGTATTTCGTAATGCAGGGGTTACGCAGATAGCTGATACGATGAAATACTATGCTTCAAAACCTAAACTCGCAGTTAACCTCATAAATTGAGAATCCTTAAAACTATAGTGAACATTGAAATTAAAGAGACACATTTCTGTAGAAGCACTCTCCGAATCGCGACAGAACAGACTGATAGTCGGGATTCGGAGTTCCCTCCCGCCAAATGCCATAAGCGCATTTGGCGTTGATTCACAACTCAAAATGTCCTTAATTCTAAAGTTCACTATAAATAACCCTGCTTCTGAGTTATATGGGAATTGACCCTACTTTAAGATGACAAGCCGTCGAGTCTGTTGGAACGATGGTGTTGTCAACTGGTAGAAATATACACCACTTGCGACATTTTCCGCTAACGTATTTTTACCATCCCAATAAGCAGCACGTTCCGGACTATTGTAAAATCCTGCGGATTGAATACCGAGCGAAAGTGTGCGAATCAACTTGCCGGTAGTATCGTAAATGGATACTGAAACAGGACTGTCTTCCGAGAGTTGATATGGAATCCAAGTCTCAGGATTAAACGGATTTGGATAGTTCTGCAACAACTTGTTCTGCATCGGTTGACCGATACTATTAAAGTTGATAGATAATAGTGCGTTAGCAATGTTATCAGGAGTCACTTTAATTCTGTGAATTTGTGATTCAACATTTCCATCCGGAGCAATAACACTTAATTCAATCACGTCTCCCACTTTGACAACACTTCGCCGCGCCAAATCCGCAGTTGCAGCAGCGAAGTAATTGCCTTGTACTAAGGATGTTATCCTGCTGTTTGTTCTCAGGTTGCGGACGAATACTTTGTAACCGTCAAAAGTTGGTTTTCCTTCTAAGTGTCCGCTAACAACAAACGCCCACGTTTCTTGTGCTTGGAATATAGTAGGTGCAGTAGCAGCTTCCTCTGTCTGATTTGTCCAGTGTGATCCGACGAAGGCAAAATTGCGCGTCTGTGGTACATTCACGATATATCCTTGTCCACCTTCAATTGGAAATCCATCGTTTGGCGCACTTGGTGTCCAACCGATGAACTTTTGATTATTAGCATCAAGTGCTATAACAATAGTTGCACCCGCTAATCCTGCGAGTGATTTTGCAGTCATCGGTTTTGCAGGTTCTAATGGCAGAGAAAGCATGTTCAAACCTTTAGACAACGTGATATTGTAGGTGTTACCAAACTGGTCACCTCCTGCCTTGTCAGAAGGTTTTGCAATGAATCCGTGTCTACGTCCATCGGCTGAGTCATAGTGTCCAACGACTGAACCATCCTGATTGATGTTCCAGCCCTCCGTGCTGACGCTACCCGGAACCTGTAGTTCTTGTAGGTTGAGAGGGTGTCCTACATAAGTTCGCGGGATATCACCTATCTCTTTCGCGCGTCCAACGACACTTCTTGACTCGGTGATGCCGTGGAGAAAAAAGTATTCCAGATTTAGTGCTGCTGGAAGGTCGATGTATAAAAAATTACCCGTCACACTACGCATGTATGCATGATATGTGCCTGCAGTATCCACGTAGCTACCAACGATATGACCCACCCAACTTACAAAATCGGAATAAGTTGTTGATGCTCCGGGAACTTCAACGATTGTGTCCCCTGAGAACCCTCGACGAACACCAGAAGAATCTATGAAGTTACCTGTCAGTGCACCCGACGCATCACTAAAACCGTATATCTCTGTCTGGATGGCTCCCGGAAAGTCATATTGACGTAACTCACCATCTTCTAAGACAACACCGTGGTAAAGTCCGTTGCTATCCAGATAGTGACCGGCTGCTATCCCATTATTACCGAGTGCATAGAAATAAGTACCTTGTGCCCCAGGGAAATCGTGGGTGGTAAAAACCCCGTCAATAAGGGTGAACGCGACATCTTTTTTACCATCGGCACTTTTTGTGTAACCAGCATAGTCCTCAAAGTCGCTACTTGCAGTCAATGCTAAAAAATCTACTCCGGGAATATCAATGTTCTCAAAAGTATAGCCGGGGGCTGCGCCAAAACTCCTGCTGACGATTGGAGTGCTCCTTATGGGTCTTGCGATAAACCCATGTCTGCGTCCATCTGCTGCGTCATAGTGTCCGACGACAGAGCTATCCTGATTGATATTCCAACCCTCCGTGCCAACGCTATCAGGAACGCGTAATTCTTGTAGGTTGAGTGGGTTGCCGACATAAGTGCGTGGAACACCATCCACAGGTTTGGCGCGACCAACTGCGATCAGTCCATCATTAATTCCGTGAAGAAAAAAGTAATCTAACTTTCCTTGTATTGGTAGGTCAAGCGTAGCAAAGCTACCCCCTGGTCCACGTAGGTATGCTTGATATGAACCCGCAGCATCCACATAACTACCCACGAGAGTGCCTGAACTACTTACAAAATCGGCATAAGTTTCGGATGAACCAGGAAACTCAACTATTGTTTCACCTGAGAAACCTCGGCGAACACCATCAGCATCTACCATACTACCCGTTAGTCTCCCGGTGGAGTCACTATAACCGAAGATCTGTGTTTCAACTGCACCCGGAAAATCGTATTGACGCAACTCACCATTTTCTAAGATGACACCGTGCCATAAGCCATCACTACCTTGGTAATGTCCGGCGGCTTGTCCATTGTTCCCCAAAGCATAGAAATGTGTTTTTTGCGAATTGGGGAACTCATAGGTCGTATAAACCCCATCAATAAGCGTAAAACCAACTTCTTTTTTACCATCGGCACTTTTGGTGTAGCCAGCATAATCCTCAAAGTCACTGCTTGCAGCTACTGCTAAAAAATCTACATCGGGAACGCTAATCGTCTCAAAAGTATAGTTGGCATTAGCAGGTGCGACATCAAGTTTATCGTCTACTTGTGCGTCTGCGTTAATTAGGATAAAGAAATTGAAACATATCAACAATGTGAACGCGTAAAACAATATTCTAATTTTGGTCTGATTATGCATTAATAAAATACCTCACTTAAAGAATAGTTATAATTTGGACAGTTTTGAAATTACTCATATAGTCTGTTGGGGAAAACGTCTAACCTTCAGACAAATCATAATTATACATATTTCGCCCCTCTGAGGCTGTTTTCTATTACTTTCGGTAATGTTTTTCCGTGAGTTACAATGGCAGGCAAAACCACGTAAAAAGCAACTACTCTCTTTTTTCACCCGGTTTTCGAAACTTAGAGGAATAGCTGTCACCCTCTGGGTTGTATGAAACAAACACCTGTCCATCCTCAACAACTAATCGAGGTACAGTTCGATGTCGTCCGTCCCGTTCTGGACCTCGCATAACAGCAAATTGTTCTTCAGTCATATCTTCAACCATATCACCCCACCTGTCTTGTGGGTCGACAACGCCACCACCCCAATTTGTATTTTTTGACTGATACTTTATCAGGACACCACGTCGGGGAATTGGATTCTTCCATGCTAATGCACCGTGTGTGCAACCACCATCCATAAAGAAGAGCACATCTCCTGCTTTCATAACCGGTTGCACGACCAAACCCATTGTATCATCACAGGTTCGTATACCACGTGGCATAGAATACTGTGTCTTGTGAGAACCAGGGACACATGCAAAGCCGCCCAATCCCGGTTCGACATCGCGTAATTGCCAAGTTATAGTGACAGTCTCTGCATAGCTACGTCCGTTCTTGAAGAAATATCCGCGTGATGGACTCATCGGTTCGTTACCATCGTGCAACGCGTGCCCCGATGTCCCTTTAACTGCACAGAATACGGTCGCACCACCTGTGCGATATCCGCTACCACCCATCCAATTGAGTCTTTGCACGACAATGGGATGCGCAATCATTCGTCTAAATGGAGCATTATATGGATCAGGTAAATCCAATAAACCTGACAGCAGTGGTCGTCCCGTGCCTGCTTGACTTACAGATCCTCCGGCAAGTTCACTACCAACGACGATACGATCTTGGAATTTATCCACTGCTTCATTTGCCTCTGCTAACCATTGTTCATCCATCACACCACGCACCACAAGGTATCCATTTAAATCCCAGAAGTAAAATTCTTTCTCATCAATACCCGAATTTGGATCGCGAGTATAAATTGAAGGATGAATGACGGATGAGTCTTCTTCAACCCAAGTCTGTTCACCGTCTGTATTTAAAACAGGTGGAGGACTCGAACCTTTATAGCCAGGTCGATACATAACAGCATTTTGTGCAGGTGTTGCTACGTCTTTCCAACCGGGTAGAGAGTCGGTTTCTGAGTAAGGTCCATCGGGATTGGACTGAATCGCTGCACGTGCTGCATACCAATAGGTCAACAACCTTTTGGGTTCACTTGTCCATGGACGAATACCTTGAAGGGTGGGTTCGGCAACTAAAAACAGATCTCCTGCCTTTAGTTCTGGCTGTTTCACTAACCCCATATCGTCAACACCTGTTGCTAAATCATCTGGCGTTTCAACGTTGCTTTTGTGGCTTGCCTGAACAACAACCAATCCACCGTCTCCTTCTGCGACATCATCCAATACCCAGATTGCTTTCACTCCCTGACAACTCCTTCGTCCGTTTTGTTGACGATATGCCAAAGAAGGATTTCTGGGTTCATCACCACCGATCAGTTTTGTACCCATTTCATCTTGTTGCTGTCCTAACAATCGTGGGGCTTGATCGAGTCTGAAACCGTGTCCTACGATCTGGTTTAAATACCAGACTAATGTTGGGTGTACCAATAAATCTCGGAACAATTCACGGTGAGAACTCGTCCCTCCTAATAGATTCTCGCTATCTCCGATAGCATCTAAACCCTCATTCAATAAGGACACTTCCTCTTGATTAAGAACACTTGGAATATGCAGGTATCCTGCTACATCAAAAGCATAATTTTCTTCGTTTGTCATAACTTCTTTGTCCATACGTTTCTCCTTATGTCTGTAGTAAGAAATAAAGCAATATTAATATGATTATGCAATTTCCTCAATATCAATATATAATCTCGTTTTTATTCTATTTTCCGTGTATAAACTGCCGATGCGATAATAGCAAATCCAAAAAGTGTAAAAGGCATTTGCCATAAAAGAAAACTCATGTGCGTATGAATATATGAATGCGCTTTGAAAATTATAAACCAAGATAACGGTGCTGAAATTGAAAACCAAGTTGTAACTATCAAGGCAATGACTTTGGGATTACTCACATCAAGTTTCTGATTTCTCCAATAAAGTATTATGGATGCAATTGCAAAAAGAACAATAAGGTAGTAATATCGGATTTTAAAAAGATAGTTTGATATAAATGTGTTTGAAATAGATATATAGTTATTAAGATCAAAGAATATACCATTTATGTAGGTGATAACGACTCCGTACGCACCTGCTTCAAGACTGGCAGCATATACAGGAGGAAAGTCTTCAGCATTTCCATACGTGCGTTTACCAAAAGACCAAATCACATGCTCAACACCGTCCATAAACCCACCTTTCACAGCACCAATCTGGAAACATAACATTATCATGCTGAGAAATATCGCTACCCCTGAACCGATTACTGCGGCAAGTGTTCCTTTTATAAATCTACGTTTATTCCACTTATCAATAGTTGCATAGAATATAAACGGTGTCATCATCATTAGAAGTGTAGTTGTTATATACTCATAACCATTTATAAAACACTTTATAGATACTGCAATGAAGATCAAAATACCAAACTTAATAAATTGTCGATTTTCTATGTCTCTATTACTCTGAAGGTATTTCATAACGACAATCATCGGGAGATAGAATGCCCATATACACCACCAAAGATTCCTTCCAAATACTGTCAACCATTGAGAAAGCACAATCGAGCATAAAACAAATATAGAAACCAATCCCCCAAACTCATTATAGAACCAGTATATAATATAGGTTAATGCGACAGCAGATAGGAGAGATGTCAATATATAGAATGTCCAAAATTTGAATGTTGGTGATAGTGGAATGAGTCTATCAAGTAGACTAAATACCATCCCTTGACCACCGGGTTGTGACTTATAGGTTGAATAATTTTCAAAGGAGAGTTCGTAAAGATAGGCATTATATTGAGGACCCAACTCAGTAGAAGGTATCCATTCTGCATCATTTATTTTTCCTGTTCCCCATCCGTTCAATCCTCCAGCCGAGAGGATTCCATCTTGGCGAGATTTCACCATTCTTCCCATAATATGGCTTTCGGTATCTTTCTGATGATTCGCAAACCAATTCTGATCTGCAACACGCCATGAATTTCCGAAAAAACCTAAGAATATGAGGATAATTGATATTGACCATAAAGACAACTTCCTGATGGATTCTGATTGATATGAAGATTTAAGAAGTTTTGTTAACATAAGTATAGAATTGTCCTTTTACTTTTACAACCTACTGTCATTATACCGATTTCTACTTTGGTAGTCAACTTTGATTGTTATCATATTCCACTCGTGGTATAATAGCACAAAATTCACATTGGAACTAAAATAATAGAGAAGAATCAACCCATTTGACATGAAACATACTAATTTTATTGATGCGCTATCAACAGACAATATGGATGCAATTAAAGCTGCCTCAAAAACTGACCTTCACTCCCACGCGTTTCTCAGCACAAAAATAGAAAACTTGGAACATTGGGTAGGACATTCTGTAACGAAACCTCCTGAAAGAATGAATGGACTTGAAGAGATGATGGAATATGTTATCACGGTTTTAGCACCACTCCAGAAATCGCGTGAAGGTTTTGAATTTGTTTCATCATCAGGTGTAAATGATGCTATTCAGGATGGTGTAGTTGAACTTGAGATGAGTTTTGACATTATGATGACAAGGTTTTATCCGGATGGATTAGCAGGAGTAAAAACGTATATTGAGGATTTAGTTAAGAGATATAAACCTCAAATTAATCTGCGACCTGAACTCGGTTTTCCTCGGATCCATGCTAACGATCCAAAGTTGATGAAGTTGGCACATGAAGCGATAGAATTGGGTGTGTTTAAGTCAATCGATTTGTATAGTTATCAGGAAGCATGTTCGCCAGAAGCAGTTCAATCTTTATATGCTAAGGCGCGGGCATCTGGAATGAAATTAAAGGCGCATGTCGGGGAGTTTGGTGGTGCTGAAGAAATACGACGAACCGTAGAAGTCCTTGATTTAGACGAGGTTCAACACGGAATCGCTGCTGCAGAATCGGTTGAAATCATGCAATGGCTTTCAGAAAATCATATACAATTAAACGTGTGTCCCACAAGTAATGTAATGTTGGGTGGTGTTAAGGATATTGCATCTCACCCGATACGGATTTTGTATGATCACGGTGTGAGGGTTACTATTAACACAGACGACCTGATGATATTCGATCAAACTGTTTCTAATGAGTATCGTAATCTATACAAAGCTGGTGTTTTCAGTGCACAGGAATTAGATGATATTAGGTGTGCCTCACTTAAGGGTGACGTTTGGTAGTATTTCATTTATCTATAGTGAACTAAAACTATATTGAATCAATATTTAGATTAATTTCAAGGAAAGGATTATGAGACAAACGATAAAAAGCAGTAATGATATATTTCTGAAGTGGATCAATAGACCATTAATTTTGTTATTTTGTAGTTGGATGTTACTATTGGTCTTTGTTTCACAGGGTGTTACCGACGAATTAAGTTTGGTTACTAACGTAGAATATCAACCTTTAGCTTCTGCAACACAGAGACTTATTGAGGCGTTAGATTATCTTGGTTCACCATTGTCTGAGGAGGACCTTTTAGTAATTCAGAAAGCCCTGGTTTCCGATGACAAAATACAAGCAGTCAAAGACATACAAAATATACTTGACCCGTACTGTTTAGCTGGAGTCAATATCAATCCAGAGAGTCGGGTAAAGGTTAGAGAAGGTCCAGCAAAGAAAGAACTAATGCAACAAGGTTGGCGAACCTTCTTAGTAAAGGTTCATAACGAAGCAGGTGTGACTGCTCCCTTAGCAGCAGAAAGTAAAAATGCCGCACCACTTTACAAAGGTTCAACTGGGAGTCCTGAACCACAAAAATCTATTCCCACAAGCGATATTCCCAACCGTTTTCTTGATATTGATGTATACTCCAAACCACCGCTAAAAGCGGATCTCTCAGGATTAGAATTGGAATATCGTATTATACAACTTTTCAGTCGTGATGCTGGAAAACGAGAAGCTATAGTCAGCTTCAATGTCGGTCAAGGCACACAAGACATCGGTTTCCGTAGTGAAGTACCTATCCTATTTCACTGTGTACCAGCAGTAAACGTAACTTTGGAAGTCTTGGACTTTGATGGAAAACCTACAACCGCATCATTTATTATCCGAGACCAATTGAATCGGGTATATCCATCACGCGGACGTAGACTTGCACCCGACTTCTTCTTTCATAACCAAATATATAGACACAACGGTGAATCTGTCCTGCTACCACCCGGAAAATATAGTGTTGAATATACTCGTGGACCTGAGTATCTGGTAAAGACAAAGACTATTACCGTTCCCATCGCTGAGGAACACCCAGAGACATTTCGTTTAGAAAGATGGATACACTTAGCTGCAGAGGGATGGCGTTCTGGTGACCATCACGTACACGCGGCGGGTTGCGCGCATTATGAAAGTCCAACTGAGGGTGTGACACCTGAAGATATGATGCGGCATATTCTTGGAGAGGACCTCAATGTAGGATGTGTACTCTCATGGGGTCCCTGTTGGTATTTTCAGAAGCAATTCTTTAATGGTAAAGTTCATGAACTTTCTACTGATGATTATGTGATGAGATATGATGTTGAAGTTTCTGGTTTTCCTTCCTCACATGCAGGTCATCTATCTTTGTTAGGATTAACTGACGATGATTACAAAGGAGCTGAACGTATTGAGGAGTGGCCAAGTTGGAATCTTCCTGTCCTTCAATGGGCAAAAGAACAGGGAGCAGTGACTGGTTTCAGCCATAGCGGTTGGGGGTTGAAAGTGGATGGAGACGAACTCCCAAATTATAACATGCCACCATTTGATGGAATTGGTGCTAATGAATACATTGTGGACGTAGTCCATGATGCTGTAGATTTCATCTCTACGGTAGATACACCGGTTGTTTGGGAACTGAATATCTGGTATCACACCTTGAATTGTGGTTTCCGCACACGCATTAGTGGCGAAACAGACTTTCCCTGTATTTATGGAGAACGAGTGGGTTTAGGTCGTATTTATGTGAAAATGCCTGATGGTCCTCTCGACTTTGATGCTTGGGTGGAAGGATTGCGAGACGGACGTTCTTATGTTGGAGATGGTAAAACCCACCTGTTAGACTTTACGGTGAGTGGTGTGGCTGTTGGAAAAAAAAACACAAATGGCAAAATAAGCCAGTTAAATTTAGAGAAACCTGGGACTGTAACTATCAATGCCCGTGTTGCTGCCCGACTTAACGAGAAACCCAATCCTGAATTAAAAAAACGAGCTTTGGATCAGCAACCTTATTGGGATATTGAACGGGCTCGTATCGGTGAATCACGTCTTGTTCCTGTTGAACTGATTGTGAACGGTCAAGCAGTTGAGACAAAAGAAGTTGTGGCTGACGGGAAAATCGTGCCGATAAAATTTGAAACATCTATTGACAGATCGAGTTGGGTCGTGCTACGAATTTTCCCATCATCTCATACGAATCCTGTGTTTGTTATTGTAGATGGTAAACCGATCCGTGCAAGTCGCAGGAGTGCACAGTGGTGTTTAGATGCAGTAGAAGTGTGTTGGAATAAAAAAGTCAACGGAATTCGAGAAGAAGAGCGAGATGCTGCCCGCACTGCGTATGATATGGCAAAGCAAACATATCAAAAGATACTCGAAGAATCTGATGTTGACTGAAAATTATTTAAGGAGTAGTTTATGAAACTCACACCACAAGAGATAGAAAAATTTAGAAACGATGGTTATCTGAAAATTAATGAACAAGTCATTGATGACGCACACCTTGCCGTGCTACGTGAACATTACGATGCATTATTCACACAGAAACGCGGCACAATTGGTGAAGGGTTACGAAACCTTGCAGTCGTTGGTGAATCAGAAGGCGATGAAGATGCTGATCGCGAAGAAGAAATGCTGCAGATCATGGAGATGTGGCGTCATGATGAGGAATATCGGAAGCTACTTTATCATGAACCGCTGTTAGATATTGCCGAGAGTTTAATTGGATCCGATATTCAGTTATTTCATGATCAGGCACTCTACAAACCTGCCTTCCATGGTGGTGAAGTATATTGGCATCAGGATAATGCATATTGGCAATGTGATCCACCGAATCTTGTGAGTATCTGGATAGCACTTGATGACGCAGACGAAGAGAACGGTTGCATGAATGTTATTCCCGGCAGTTATATAGAGGGATTAGCAGCACACGGACGTGCAAAGTCAGAAAAAGGTAATTTACCTGCATTGTTGCAAGTAGATGCTGATGTAGATCGTGCTGTTCCCGTGCCTGTAGAGGCTGGGAGTGCGATGGTGCATCACTGTATGACACTTCACCAAACAAACCCAAATCGTTCATCTCGCGACCGACGTGCAATGGTTATTCATTATATGCAGTCTGGTACACGGAATGGCAATGGTGATATAATGAAAGATAACCTACTGTTACGCGGTAAGTTATCATAGTGTTGACTGCGCCGTTTTCATTAGATTTACGATGTTTCCATTCCCACTTTTAACCACGCTTAATCTTTTGTCAGTTTCCGTATTTCAACTTGACAACGACACCGAATTAGTTTAGATTATGACAAACCTGAAGCACAATGAAAACTTTATATAAAGGAGATATTATAATGTTTGTAATAATTGCCCCTATTCAGATTAAAGAAGGTCATCGTGAAGAATTTATTGAAGCAATGTTAGATGATGCGATTGGTTCTGTTAAAGATGAACCTGGCTGCTTAAGATTTGATGTAATTCAGGATGGTGCTGACGAAAACAGAATATGGCTTTACGAGGTATATGTAGACGAAGATGCGTTTAAAGCACATCTGGAAACACCACATTTCATCAAATGGCGTGATACTGTAAAGGATTGGTTTGCTGAGAACGAATATAAAGGTGCTGGTAGTGGAAGTTACACACTTTACCCACCTGATGAAGAGTGGAAGTAGATTCATTCAAGTAAATAAACCAATACCATACGTCCGTTAAACGTCTAATTACATGGAGGTATAGAATGCGACAGTTTATATCTTATGTTCTGTGTATGGCATTTATTTTCACTTATCCACTTGTGAGTTATGCAATTAAGGACGATGCAATGGTCCTTTACCTTTCGTTCGATGAGGGAAAAGGGAAAGCTGTTGAAGACCTGAGTGGAAAAGACAATAATGGAACACTTGAAGGTGATGTGAAATGGATGCAAAATGGAAAGATTAAATCAGCAGTGTTTTTCAATGAACAGGTTCAGCAAGGGGTTGTCGCGGTCAAAGCTTCAAATAGTCTTGCTATTACCAAAAGTTTGACAATGGAAGTATGGATATATCCTCAGAGTATTGGTGATTATCGAAATGTTCGTGGACAAGCGAATCCGCATACATATTATTTAAGTATTCATCAAGGTAAACCTTCAGTATGGATTGGAAGCGATGGTGCTGGTGGACGGACTTGGAACAGTGCAAAGAGCAGTATTACACTCAATAAATGGTCACATGTTGCTGCTGTTTACGAATTCAATAAGGAACTTAGGTTATATATTGATGGAAAACTTGATCAGACACATAAACTTGAAGGTGAAATTCCAGTATCTCAAGCAGACCACTGGTTTGGAAACCGCTTAGACGGTGCTTGGCCCTTCAAAGGAATGCTTGATGAATTTGTTATATATAACCGTGCCTTAACTGCGGCTGAAATCCAACAAGATATGAATCAGGTCTTAAGTGTATCTCCATTAGATAAAGCAGCGACGACATGGGGAATGCTCAAGAGTAGTGATAGAAATATTCACTATTGAATATGATGCCGCGTGGAAAGACATGGCTCAAAAACGTGAGGAAGCATTTCGTTTAAACCCAAAACTTAGGAAACTGCACACCCCATAATAGCAGGACACTTCTAACTATGTTAAATATTAGATTTGCGCGTTCAGAAGATGCACAGGCAATACATCTAATATTACAAGAAGTGTGGGGAGATTCGCTGCTGTTTGATGTATTCAGGCATCACATTTCATCTCCTAAACATCAAGTCTTTGTCGCAGTCAATACAGACGAAATTGCCGGTTTTCTTTCCGCTTTTCTGGTGTCTAAACCGACTCCAAGTTGGGAAATAGATATCCTTGCTGTTCATCCACAATGGCAGAGCATGGGCATTGGTACTTCTCTTGTCGCAGAGGCATTAACCTATGGATCAAATCTGGGAGTCGATTGGGCAACTGCATCAATTCGTGTAGATAATAAAGCAAGTCAACGGACATTCTCCAAAACTGGCTTTACAACAGACGAAAAAGTGCTTAACCTATTTACGTGGGGTCCTTTGGATTGTACTCCAGACAATCACGTACCAGATACAATTCACTTCATACAAGTTGATACATTAACCTATCGTGGAATGTGGATTGATGGGTTTTCTGAATCTCATCTAACAAGAAAAGAACAACAGAATGTGATTCGTACGGCTCAAAATCGCATTTTTCATGAGAATCGCTTAGACGCAGGTATAATGATTTCTGATGCACTGAAAAACTCTATTAATACCGATTTAATTGTCAACGCAGCGGATCACGGACAATATCAACGTTGGGGTTACAAATTCAAAAAAAATTAGTAAGGAAGATATTTATGAGCAAATTAAGATTTGCATGTCACCTAATACAGTTTGGTGGTGAACAACAAGATAATCTTGAAAAAGTGTTACGAGAAGTTGCAGATGCCGGTTGGGAAGGAGCAGAAAGTGTGCCTTTTGATGGAGCACAAGGACTTATTGAAACGGCAACACTTGCCCGTAGTTTAGGATTACATATTGTCAATGCAGGTGGAGCGGGACTTGATAGGATAAGGCACAATATCACACTCGGAAATAATGCAGCTGAAGTTCCTGCATTACGAAAAGGTGAATGGGGTGGTGCAAATCCAAGTGATGAGGATATTGAGAAAGCAGCACGAACGCTTGATGATGTACTTGCTTTCTGTGATGCACACCAAATTAAAGGTTTTCACCATGCACATCTTGGTACATTGATTGAGACGGTAGAGGATGCAGAACGGCTCCTATCAGTTGCACCGAGTCTCTGGTTACTATATGACACAGGACACATGCTTGCTGCTGGCAGTGATCCTATGAAGGTATTTGATAGCAATTTACTGAGGAATCGCATTGGACATGTGCATCTTAAAGACTGTCATGCGGATGATCCAGAAACTTGGAATTACAGAGAACAACGTTTTGGTGAGAAAGCGAGGTTTGCTGAACTTGGTGCTGGTAATCTTGGTCTTGATGTGAAAGCAGTACTTGAAGGTCTTGAGTCTGTCGGTTATGATGGTTGGGTTTCTGTTGAATTGGACCGTCCATATCCACCAAAACCTGCTGCTGAAGCTGCTGTCGCAAACCGGGAATATCTAAGAAGTTTAGGATATTAACAAATTCTTGATTCTACTTCTAAGGTGAGGTAAAATTCACCTAAAATTACAGAGTTTAATAATAATAATAATGCAATCCCAACTGATGAAGAAAGATAGATACTTTAGATTTATCACTATTTTATTAATATGCTGTGTTTCATTTTTTTTAACTCATGACATTTATTCACATGGGAATGAGGCGAAACATGTAGTGATCATCGGGTGTGATGGAATGAGCCCTTCTGGTATTGAGAAAGCAAATACACCAATTTTGGATTCACTTATGAACGAGGGAGCATATACGATGCACGCACGTGCTGTAATGCCAACTTCAAGCAGTCCAAATTGGGCATCTTTGATTATGTCAGCAGGTCCCGAACAACATGGTATCACATCCAACAGCTGGAAACCTGATAACTTTGCACTCGCGCCTACAGCAGTTGGTCCAGAAGGCATTTTTCCAACAATCTTCGGTGTCCTACGTAAACAGAAACCGTCTTCAGTAATTGCCTGTTTTCACGATTGGGGCGGTATTGGTGTATTATTGGAACGAAAAGCATTCGATGTAATTGAGGATACGGACGGACCAATCAACACAACCGAACGTGCGATTGATTATTTCAAGCAGAAAAAACCTACACTTACTTTTATTCATCTGGACCACATAGATCATGCTGGACATCAGTATGGATATGTTTCACCAGAATATAATAAATCTATAGAAGAAGCGGATAGGTTGATTGGTGAGACAATTAAAGGACTCAGAGATGCAGAAATGCTGGATAAAACAACACTGATTATCACCTCTGATCATGGAGGTGTGGGAAAAGGTCATGGTGGAGCAACGATGGCAGAAGTAGTGATTCCTTGGATTATAGCTGGTCCGGGAATTGCTCGTGCAAAAGAACTGAAATCGTTTGTCAATATCTACGATACTGCTGCGACGGTTGCCCATATCTTCGAATTGTCCACTCCTGACTGCTGGATCGGAAAACCAGTGTTAGAGGCATTTAGTCCTCATTAACACCTGTTTTTACAATAATCGTAAAGTCTATGAAAGTCCAGCAGCATGCCTTCGTGCAGCGGGATCACCAGCAGCAAAATATGTTCCGCCATCCTTATCAACGTAGAGCATAACTGGTACTGCAACAGGATTGGAATGAGCATTGACCTTATGTCCACGCGAAGCGAGGTCTTCTCTAACTTTCTCACTCACACTATCATTTATGGTTAATGAGCCTGCTTGCTTAAATGTCTGTTCACGATTTGGATTTGGATCAAACGAATCTTGATGATGTGCGGTAGCAAAACGCGGTGTAGTGACTGCATCTTCCGGATTTAATCCAAACTCAATAAAGTTAAGAAGTAAGTTCATAGTTGTTTGGTCTTGCAAGTCCCCTCCTGCAACACTGATAGCTAATATAGGAGCACCATCCTTCAGAACAAGTGTTGGTGTCAGTGTGATTCTCGGACGTTTACCGGGTTGTATACAGTTAGGATGTCCTCGTGTCGTATTGAGACTCCGTAAACGATTTCCAAAACTGACTCCAGTAGAACCTCCCAGATTTTCTTCAAAATGAACATTAGCACTCGGAGTAGCCGAAACTACATTTCCCCACCGATCTGCAACCACACACGTAGTCGTACCGCCAATACCCGGACGAAATACACCATCTGCTTTAATCGGTTGCATATTTTCTACATCCCCTGGTCTCGCTTCTTTTGATGCTTTATCCATATCGATTAATGGTCTACGAATTTCAGTATATCCATCGGATAGCAAAGTACTCATAGGAACATCTACAAATTCAGGATCTGCATAATATTCATCTCTATCAGCCATTGCCAACTTAAGTGCTTCAATTACTGTGTGTACATAGTCTGCAGAGAAATGTCCCATATCCTTAAGGTTGAAACCTTCCAATAAACGCAGTGCCTGAAGAAGATAGGGACCTTGTGTCCACGGACCGCACTTGCACACTGTGTATCCACGATACTCCACTGTTACTGGATCTTCAATAAGTGTAGTATGTGCAGCAAGATCACTCTTTCGTAGAAATCCACCTTTTTCAATATAAAATTCCTCTAATTCATTCGAAATATCACTTTCAGCACCGTTTCGTCCATAAAAGCGATCACTTGCCGCTTGAACTTTTTCTTCACGTGTACCAGAAGTTTTCCGTTCCTCATCAATCATTCTCCGTAATGTGACTGCTAAATTTGAGTGCCATTCTGCATTTCCTTCATCAAGTATTGCAAGAGTCGGTGCAACTATATCCTCAAATGTCATAGTACCATACAATTTAATTGTAGTCGTGCATAGGTCAACAACCGATGGTACTGGTGCCATTTTAATATCTCCGTTTGGTATACCGTTTTCCATATACCAATCAATTGCCTTTTGAGATAAAGGTGCACGTCCCTGACCAGAGAGAGACTTAACCTCTTGCCTTTTAGCATCAAAAATAAGGAGTGGCACCTCCCCTCCAATAGAACATTCACCATGATCTGTTACATTAAGAGCAAGAATTGTACCCGCAGCTGCATCGGCAGCATTACCCCCTGCTTCCAATATTTCAATTCCTGCTGCAACCGCTTTTGCACCACCCGCTGCAACGACACCAGTTTTACTCTCAGCTTTCCAACTAATATCCAGTAAGTTTGCCATTTCTTTTCCTTAATTTTATTGATATATCACTTATCCTTACTTACCCACCCTGATAAAAAAGAAAATCACGTTCATGTATTGTAATAGATATTGCTATATGATTCAATAATCTAAATTGGATATTTCGTTTTTTCTTGACTCATTCAAGAGGAATGGATATACTCACACAGAATAATTTTCCATGTCTTGAAAACCTATATATGGATATCATTGGTGATGCTTTGAATATTCCGAAAATACTTATTATCGGAGAAAACACACAAGCAGGTACTTATATATTACGTATCAGACTTGAAGTTTCTATTGAATTGCAATTCGGTCGATTTAAGAAAGGGAAATTGATTTCATTACCAGCAGGAGATTATACCTATGTTGGGTCAGCCCTGTCAGAAAAAGGTTCAACATCACTTGCTCGAAGACTTGTCAGACATGCAACCCGCAGCGAAGACAAACCACCACACACCATCAGACAAGATATGATACATCAATTCAGAAAATACCATTTAGGTCCACCAAACCCATTACTAAAAAGCAAAAAAACACTATTCTGGAACATAGATCATTTGTTGGATTTAAAGGAAACTGAAATTATCAATATAATTGCAATTCGTTCCACAGAACGTCTTGAAAATACAATATCGGAATTCCTTGAATCTAATCCTGACACACATATAATTGAAAAGAGTTTAGGTGCAAATGATTCTCCTCGAAATACACATGTTTTACGTGTCAAAGAAGATGACAATTGGTGGGAGTCTATAGCCGAAAGTCTACGAACTACTTACCAAACGTTGCGGTGTGAAAGCCCAATGCTTTAGTTTTGGGATGAAACAACGCCAAACGTCTCCTTCGTTAAAAATAACCTTGATTTTGTCCAAGAAATGTGGTATCCTATTTATACCAACTGGATAGGAGAGCAATCACTCACTACCTTGTGAGTGTCCTATCCAATCCGATTGCTCGGACAGAGTTGGTGTTGGAAAAACCAACAATACCATATTCGGACTATACTTATGAGGTTACGATCCTCACTTCGTTTATGATGAGTTCTGAAATCGCATCATAGAGATCGTGTAGGTGTTCCCTACCCGACCGCGATAGAAACAGAACGCCAAGAAAAAGTATCTGGGTCGCGCTTATGGGGAATAATACGGACCCCGTTAGTCGTGCTTTGGCGGGCACCCCTGCAGTTGCTGCAACGGTAAACTTAGCTTAAACCTAAGTGAGTCTCCTATAAGGAGATAAAAGATGCCCACATCTTCAAAATACGCAAGGCGTGAGAAGATGACCTAAGGAACCCCAATCCTTTAGGTTTGGGAGCCGTCAG
>JAJDWI010000114.1 GCA_022825665.1 Candidatus Poribacteria bacterium | reverse complement strand
GTAACTGTTAGAATTAGTTGAATCTACATCCTAAATTCCGTTGTCATTGTTTATGTTAGAATAATCTGAATTTTCAGAGTCATTCTTGACTAAATAAGTCATAATTACCCCGTAATACCAGGTGGTATATAGGTTTGTGGCACATGAATAAATTAAGCCGTTTTCCTCTTGACTCTGAAAACTCTGAATCTTTAGAACTTTCAGTTATGTAAATATCAGCATAACAAAGAGATCGACTTCTGGCACACAATACTATTTATTAAGCGAACTCACGTTAATTTATTTTTAATCTTCATAACCCCGTCCCTACAAGTGATTTATGAGATACGCCCAAACTATACCAGTCATGTTTTTCATGATCAGTTAGAACTATTTCTAATTGACAAATTGTCATAATGTCCTGTAGGTCGGGTTGATGGACGAAACCAACAGGACACTATAAAAAGTCGGGTTTCGCTACTGCTTCTACCCGACCTACGAAATAATGTCCTGTTATCATATAGAAATGGTATTAGACTATTTCACACATTATTATTGAAAGGAATAAAAATGCATAACACAGAATATCAACTGAGTTTGGAAGAGACTGATCAATTCCGTCAACAAGGTTACCTCGGTCCTTACACTCTCTGTAGTCCTGAAGAAATGCTTAAAATACATCCTGAGATAGAGAAGATTCTGGAAACTGATGCACCAGATCATAAAAAGAGAGTCCATAATAGACATCTTGATTGTCCATTAATTCATAACCTCGCAACACATCCAAAAATAGTACACCGGATGGTATCTCTATATGGTCCTGACTTGCTCCTATGGAGAACTCGCTTTTTTATCAAAGAACCTGGAGCAAAAGAGATTCCGTGGCATCAGGATTTCAACACTTTGCCTATTGAACCTCCGATTATTATTTCTGCATGGATTGCAGTAGACTCAGTGACACAGGAAAATAGTTGTCTACAGATAGTGCCTGGATCACATAAGAAAGTTATCCCACATGTTACAGCTACGCCCGATATGGCGTTTAATCATATGTGTGATCTCAACTTCATTGACACAAATAATTATGTCAATCTGGAAATGAAACCAGGAGAATTTGTGCTCTTCAATGAACGCACTCTTCACCATTCAGAAGCAAACCGTTCAAATAAAAGACGTATCGGTTTGGCTGTTCGTGTCATCTTACCCATTGTTAAGATCTTTAAATGGGATACACCAAAACATAAAGTAATTGTTATTCATGGTAAAGATCGTGTTAAAATAAATGAAAGGAGTTAATTTATGAATCGTCAAATAACTTTAGCTGCCAGACCTATTGGTTATCCAAAAGAAACAGATTTCAAGTTGATTGAAACTCCCATACCAACACCTGAAGATGGTCAAGTTCTATTAAAAACTATCTACCTATCAGTTGACCCTTATATGCGTGGTAGAATGAATCAAGCTCGTTCTTATGCTGCCAATGTTGAATTCAACGAAGTAATGGTTGGTGGAGTAGTCGCACAGGTTGTTGAATCAAGACATTCCGAATTTCAGGTCGGAGATATTGTCAACGCACATATCGGTTGGCAGGAATACGGTGTTTCGGGTGGAGACGGATTACGGAAAATAGATCCATCAATTGCACCTATCTCAACAGGTGTTGGCATACTTGGAATGCCAGGGTTGACAGCATATTTCGGTCTTCTGGAGGTAGGAGAACTACAAGAGGATGAGTCAGTGTTTGTCTCTGGTGCTGCAGGGGCAGTTGGTTCAGTCGTTGGTCAGATAGCAAAGATAAAAGGGTGTAGAGTTGTTGGATCCGCAGGTACTGATGAAAAGATAGCGTACATTCTTGATGAACTCGGTTTTGATGCGGCATTCAACTATAAAGACGTGACAGACTATTATGCAAAGTTATCAGAACTGTTCCCTGATGGAATAGATGTATATTTTGACAACGTTGGTGGAACTATCACAGATGCAGTTTTTCCAAATTTACGTTTGAAGGGACGTGTTGTTATATGTGGACAGATTTCACAATATAATTTAGAGAATCCTGAGACTGGACCTCGTTTCCTTTGGCATATGATTACAAAACGTGCGAGAATAGAGGGTTTCTTGGTCTCTGATTTTTCAGAAAGACATGCAGATGCTCTCATCCAAATGGCAGAATGGGTTCAACAAGGAAAATTGAAATACAGAGAGACAATTGCTGAGGGTGGTATTGAAAATGCACCATCTGCATTTATCAGTATGCTTAAAGGTGGTAACATCGGTAAACAATTGGTAAAGATTGCTGACGCGGATTGATTATAGAATTAATAGATACTTGCCTTGTAGTTATCTCTGATACTGACCAAAAAATTGAGTCAGTTGTTCAGAATATGGACAGTTTTACATTATAAATCCATTCTTCCTCTTTTAAATCAATGTAGACGTTCTGTTTTGTATTGGCACAATAATTGCGCATACGCCTATATAGTAGTTTTATGTATCAACACTAAGTCTAACTCAAATATGGTGAACTTTAGAATGAATGGGACATTTATAGATGTAGGAGGGAACTCCGATTCCCGACTATCAGTGTGCTTCGTCGCGATTCGGAGATCGCTCCTACAGAATATAAGTAGCTTTATTTACAAGTTCACTATAAATAGGATACCTTTTATGTATGCCAATTATCTGATACGGTCACTGTCAATAATACTATTGTCTTTTTGTGTCAATACAATCTGTTGGGGACAAGGGCTCATTGTCTATTCAGTTGGAAATGAAATATATATGATGCGTCCAGATGACAAGAAACCTACTCTCATTTTTGATGAATTGGCAGGGTTCTCACCATCTCCAGATGGATACTTTATAGCAGATATAGGAAAAAATGACAATAGATTAGATATTCTATATATCCACCGTCTACATAATGGTAAAAAAATAAGGTCTTTAAAATTGAAAGTTAATGCTGTTGCGCGTCCATCGTGGTCCCCTGATGGACGATGGATTGTTTATGCTGGGACTGAATTTGAGGGTATAATTAGAGGAGATGTCCATTCAGAAATACACTTAGTGTCTCCTGATGGAAATCACCATAGGAAAATACATGAACAGATTGGTAAACGACCAGTGGGTTTTGTTTGGACTTCTGATTCACAGTCTGTCTATTATAATCTGGCAGCAACGGACAGACGAATAATCTATGAATTAGATATAAGTGGAAAACAACAGCCGAAAAAGCATACCCCATTTCATAAAGACACTGGTTTGTTTAGTCGGTATCCGACCTATAGTTTTTCACCAAACGGTAGAGAAATTGCCTATACATCTTTGCATGATGGAATCTACGTTGGAAATGTGGACGGTACAAATCATCGGAAAGTAGTTAATAAAAACAACTTGCTGCATTACTTTCAAGTTGACTGGTCACCGAATGGACGACATCTTGTATATGTGGCATCAAAAAATAGAGAAAGTCATGGTTTGTATTTATATTCGTTTGCCACTAAGAAAGTACGACCATTAATTACATCACTTGATCAATTACCTGGTCAGCCACATTGGGTAGAGGATTATTTGGCAATAGAACCTGCAGATAAGATGACATCAACATGGGGTAAGATTAGAAAGAAAACAACACAATGATTCAATCTATTTTTATTAATTTAGCATCTTGAACTGATGTTGATTCCAATCTTAATATCCCTTTCTTTTGTCAATCACACTTAACAATGGTTTTCCAACGAGAAAACGTTCCAGATTATCACGGAATAGAGCGACGGTTCTATCCATTCTAATTGGAGAACCACCAGCGACATGTGGTGTAATAATTACATTCTGCATGTCCCATAAAGGGTTGTCTGTAGGCAACGGTTCTTCAGGTGTAACATCTAATCCTGCTCCACCGATGAGTCCTTTATCTAATGCGCGGATTAGTGCCGGTCCATCAACTATTTTTCCCCGTGTGACATTGATAAGTAATGCATGCGATTGCATTTTTTCGAATGCAGTATCATCAAACATACACTCTGTTTCTGGAGTCAACGGGGCACATATACACACTATATCAGACTCAACAAGTAAATCATGGAATCTATCCATCTTCCAGATTTCATGAACAAAAGTTGGTGCTTCAATTGGTTCTGGATCAACAGCAATTACACGCATTTCAAATCCTTGTGCTCGCCGTGCAACTTCAATTCCTGTTCCACCCAAACCGACAATTCCAAGTGTTCGTTCTCCAAGTTCCCATGCAGCCAATCGGATAGACATCTTGTTGTCCCAAGTCCGTTCTCGTGCTGAACGACCAATGCCTCGAATTATACCGAGAATCAACGCCCACGCTTGATCAGCAAGATGTGTTCCAACAAATCCTTTCGCACTTGTCAAAATAACATCGCTCTCTACAAATTCAGGAAATAGTATGCCATCAACACCGGCTGCCCATACTTGCACCCACTTTAGTTGTTTAGCATGTTCAAAAAGCTTACGGTTAAATCCACCAAACACGATATCTGTGTCAACAATTTCACGTATCGTGTCCTCTGAATTCTTTGGTTTAACTATCCTAATTGAGTCAGAAATTGCCTCAATCTGTTGACTTTGTTTAGATGTAATTTCTGAGTTAATCATTATTTTCATTTGACATTTTCTCCAATTGTTGGTATGCTAAACAAACTAATAAACTCGTTTTTGAGTAAGGAGTAAATTTGATGCGTTTAAAATTAAATAATCTGTCCTCTGGTTTTCTCACAATATTTACTGTCTGTCTTATACTATCTGCAGGATTCATAACTGGCTGTGGAGACGAAGGAGATTCTCCTACGGAAATGGTCACAGAAAATGGAGATAATACGACTGATCCAGACCCTGTAACACCTGATCCAGTGGAACCACCTACAGATCCAGAGCCACCACCTGCCCCTATGGTATCATTTAAGGATGAGATAATGCCAATCCTTACAAACACATGTGCTATCGATAATTGTCACGATGCTGTTGCTTCGGGCGGTCTAAACCTCACTTCCTATGATAACTTCAAGAATGGTGGTAATAGTGGTGCTGCTTTCGTTGCTGAAGATGGTGAAGAAAGTCTTGTAGTAAAACGGATTGATGGTGGTGGAATGCCTCCTATCGGTCCACCTCTAAATGCAGACCAAATTCAACTATTCATTGATTGGATCAATGAAGGTGCTGAAAACAATTAATACTTTGATACAACATAACATTTTTGTCCTCTTATGTCAAATCAGAATATTGTTAGGACTGCTATAAACTTTATTTTAAATCTATGTTGTAAATAAGAGAATGTCAAATATTGAAAGGGTGCGTTCGATGCGCTCCCTTTCTGTGAACATTACCTTCAATCAAAACAGTTCTCATAAAACTGTCGTTCACCACATAGAAAAATACCTGCCAACCTTTTCCGTGGAATATTCCACATCAATCAATATACTTATTGCATCTGATTCTATCATATAAATCGCATTTCCTCACATAAACACATTACGTTCGTTTATTCTACCAAATTGACAGAAGTCTTGTCCTATTCCTTTATGTAACAACAAAAATAATATTTGTCTGACTTGTAAAACATATTTTATGCAACCTTTAAGTCTCACAAACGCGTTATTAACTTGTAAAAGCACTATATTGGGAGGAGAGTCATGGAGAGAAGTGACATTAGCCTAATACAAGATACTTTAGAAGGGGACCAGAATGCGTTTTCTGTGTTGGTAAAAAGATACCAAAAACAGGTCCATGCTTTGGTCTGGCGGAAAATTGGTGATTTCCATATTGCAGAGGAAATCACACAGGATATATTCCTGAAAGTATATAAAAAGTTAATAAGTCTGAAACCACCATATCATTTTCCTGGGTGGCTTTATGTCGTCGCGACGAGACACTGTATTGCGTGGAATCGGAAGAAGAAACAACCGATTGCCTTACTAAGCGAAATGTCAACGGTTGAAATAGAGGAACACTTCTATTTACAATATGAGGCGGAACGAACTGAAGCATACACTGTTGAACACCAACGTGGTATTGTTAAACAGTTACTCCAGAAATTGCCTGAGAGTGAGCGGACTGTCGTGATACTGCACTACTTAGCTGAAATGCCATGTGAAAAGATAAGTGAATTCTTGGGAGTATCGGGGAATACGATTAAGAGTCGACTATATCGTGCACGTAAACGATTAGAGAAACATGAACACCTACTTAACGATGTGTCAGACATCTTCCAATTGAAACCTACCATAACAGAAAACATCATGGATGAAATCGCACGTATTAAACCCACATCTCCTTCCGTTCACAAGCCTTGGATACCGTGGGGTCTCTCATTCTCATCAGTCATTTTGGTTATCATGTTGTTGGGGATGGGACCTCGTGCATTATCGCGTTTCCAGCAGCCATATAATTTACATTCAACTTCAGAAATGACAATAGAACTTGTAGATGCACCAGTTGTCCGAGAGTTTGAGCATAAATCCGATCCTCTGACCAAAATTGGAAAAGTCAATACACGCGAAAAAAACAGTGGAATTGGATTTCAAGGTGATTCATTTCTCATTGCAGCTGCACAAGCAGACGAGACTGACCTCCCAGCAGCCAAATCACAATGGATTCAGACAAAGGGACCGGGTGGTGTTATAAGTGCTAAACTCTATCTTGCGTCTGACCAATCACTATACGCAATTACGAAAACAGGATTATACAAACTCACAGAAAAAGCAGATGGTTGGATGCATGTTGGTATCAGCCCTCCCTATCAGGAATTTGAGGGGACCATGGCTAAACACAATGACACGTTATATCTTCTCACTACAAATGAACTTATAGCCTCAAATGATAACGGTATGACATGGGATAGTTTCGGTGTACGTCCGTTAGGAGGTGCAGTTGCGTTAGTTACGACAGATACGGCAATGTACCTCGTCCTTAAAACAGATGTCTTTCGACTTAGTTTTGAGGATGGTGGTAATGTGTGGGAATTTATAGGAGATACCTTGCGTGATATACAGGGTGATGTCCCAGGGATGGTCAATCCCAAGATCCGTCCGAATCGCGATGCTGTAGACAATCCCAATTCTCAGCCCATTGTCGGTCCTTTGGATGTACTTGCCCATAACCAACTTGCTTTCCGAATCTGGGATGCACTTGCTCTTGACAACAACCTGTTTATTGGAACAAGTCTGGGACTTTTCCGATTTACCGATGTCTGGGAAAAACTACCTATGCCAACTTCACACGGTATCAAATCATTAGCAGTTGGTCAAGATAAGATTTATGTTGGAACAACCGTTAGTCCAAGACAACAGAAGGTAATACTTCCTCACGCATCGGTATTCTCTTCGTCAGACCTCGGTGACTCCTGGAGAGATATTACACCGAAAAACCGTAGTCTTACATTAGGATCGACTTCTGAGGTGGTTACAATCGGAGATACACTGATATTGTCTGGTTACGGTTTACACTCAAAAGACGGCGGTCAAACATGGATTTTTTCAGAATGGGAACAAAGAAGGTTCAGTATTTTTCCTGCCATAGCGTTAGACGAAAACACTTTATACGGTCTTGGTCGCGGTGGAATAAAACGTTCATCAGATTCAGGTGTCACATGGCATCCATTTATGAATGGAATAGTGAATTCCCACGTTCCTAATCTGATTGTGGTAAATAACGTTCTCTACGCGCTAACCCGTGAAGAAATGCTCAAATCTGTAGACGGTGGAGAAACATGGGAATCCGTAGGTTTAATTAAGGTTAAGGACCATGTTAATTTTATAGGTATCCAGACGAAAGTTGCGACTACCAATGACATACTATATGCCAGCAACAGTGATCTTGATGGTGTCAAGTTTTCTCGTCTCTCTGATGATGGCAAAGTGTTCCTACCTGTTGAAGGTGTCCCAGAATTTGATACAGACACTCTACACACGGAATGGGAGAAAAAACATAGGCAGGCGTTAGAACGTATAGGTGCATTCAAGAACAAGGTCGATGCGGACAAAGGGATGAAGCAGAGGAATGACGAGATTGGTAAAATGATGAACCAGTGGAATGCAGCACAAGAACGTATTTCTGAGGAATTGAGGACGAATGGAACATTTACGATTGCTGACGATACCGTCTTCATGGAATACAGACATAAACTTTTCAGATGGCGTTTTGGTGAAACAGTGTGGTACGACACAGGTTTGGAAGATCAGGATGAAAACTCACCAATCAGTCCAAGAAAGGGTTTCACACTTGCTGTATCTGGTAATGTAGTTTATGCAGGTAAACGGGGCGGAGATCTCTTCTTATCTGTAGATAGTGGAGACACTTGGACTGATGTAACCGAAAACCTTGTATTTCCGGGATTATTCAAAGAGATTATGTTCGCAGATTCAACTGTTTACGTCTCGACGAATATGGGGGTTATGAGTTCAAGTGATGGAGAAACTTGGCATGCCATCAACGGTGATGATGAAATACTGATCATAGACTGGATGGCTGTTGATGACGCAACTGCTTACGGCGTAAATGATAGCGGTATCTATCAAGTAGATAACCAAACTAGCACATGGAAACAGATTGTTCCAAAACTACCACATACGGCAGACTCCTTTGCTATTGACGATGATACATTCTACATCGGTACAAGGCAAAACGGAGTGCTTCGATTTAATCGTCCTGAGAAATAGTCGCCAAATTACATCAACTTAATTATGGTTCATGTTATAGGTGCGGATTAATCCCGTGCCTATTTCTATGTACCCTTTTATTTGTTCGCGTATTTTGTATTGACATAATTATGTATTTTAATTATTGTTTAATCAACAAAGGTCTAAAACCAACCTATTTTGAACTTGTTTCGAAGTCAAGGATGACTTATTGATGGGATGTGTATGTTTGTATTTTGACACTTGATTTACACATTTACTCATGCCATATTATTAAGTAATCAGTATCCGCAGCCATAGATTACTCTCACAAAAAGGAATTTGCTCATGAAAGTCACAAATATTGAACGAATCTTAGTTGATGTCCCTTTTACACCGCGACAGCAAGAAATAACTACTACGAGCGTCTCAACTGTTTACAACTGGTCACTCCTTGAACTGTGTAAGGTGACTACAGATACAGGTCATATCGGTTGGGGTGAAACCGTCATCCATTATACCTATAGCCGTGTGAGTGAAGGAAGCATGGAAAGGGTTCTTGGACAAAGTCCTGCACTATATATGAATGACGACTCACTTGGTGCAGGATTACAGATGGCACTTTTTGATGTTGTTGGTAAGATCCTTGAAGTGCCTGTATATAAATTATTAGGTACACAGTGTCGTGGTGAAGTACCAATTTCTTGGTGGAGCATCGATTCCTCACCTGAGAATTGGGCTGCTGAAGCCGCTGATGCTGTTGAAAATGGATACACAAGCTTCAAAAATAAACCGCGTCCTTGGTGGGATATCGTCAAGCAAGTAGAAGCTATAGCAGAAGTTGTTCCTGCTGAATTCAAACTCGATTTAGATCCAAACAGTTCATTGCGGGATTCTGAGACGGCAATCCCGATATTACAAAAACTTGACGCACATCCAAATGTTGCCATTTTTGAATCGCCTATTCCACAGGGAGATGTAGAAGGTAATAAAGAGATAGTTGAAAACATTGATTGCCAAATTGCAATGCACTTCGGATCACCACCGTATACAACCTGTATCCGCGAACATGTGTGTGACGGTTTTGTAATTGGGGGTGGTAAATCTCGGACAGTGTACGATGGAAATCTCAGTGCAGCTGCGGATATGCCGTTTTGGTTACAGATTGTCGGAAACGGATTGACAACGACATGGGCAGCACATCTTGGTAGTGTCCTAACGCATGCAACGTGGCCTGCTATTACCTGCATTAATCTTTATAGTGATCATCTACTCACCAATCCAGTACAAGTTAAAGATGGTTGTCACGCTGTACCTGATGAACCTGGATTAGGTGTGGAAGTCAATGAAGCGGAGATAGAGAAGTATCGTGTTCCTTCTGAGAAAATAGATGATGATGGATATACCATACATCCTCACCCACGATTAATAAAAACTGCAGTCTATCCCGATGGAAGTTGTATCCACATGGTAGGTGACGGATTGAGTTATTTCAATGCTGGAAATGGTGAGGCTTATGTTGAAGGCGCGCGTCTTGAGTTGACTTATGATGATGGGACTAAAGAGTGGGCAGAACTATATGAAAAAGCAAAGGAAAATCCTGTGCACGGAAAATGGTAGTTTGCTATTTATCATTCTTTTGATTAGAAGGTTTTATCAATTGTTTTCAGGCTGACATACTCCCCCAGCTAAAGCATGGGGGTTCTTTTGTTCTCACATTAGAGTTTTATCTCTAAATGACATTTCCTGCTTCGTCTAACACTGCTACAAAGTGTAGTCTAACACGTTATCCACAGGCGTTTAGGCTCTCAGCAGGCCCTGCCGCGAGGTTTCTAAGGTTTATTGCAGCATTGACATCTCTATCTATTGAAACATCACATTGACTACAATGATATGTTCTGTCTGAAAGTGTTAGATCGCTTTTCTTATGACCACAGCTGCTACAAGTTTTACTACTCGCATAGAATTGGTCTGCTTCAATGAAAGGTATTCCCAAAGTCTCTGCTTTTATTTTCAGTTTTGAGAGAAACCCGCCTAACGCACTATCTGATAACGCTTTGGCTAACTTCCTATTCTTTAGCATGTTTGTTATCTTGAGTGTTTCTATGCAGATCACACCTGCCTGCTTGGTTATATCTGTAGAGGCTTTGTGATGTGCATCTTGACGGATACAAGCGATTCTGTAATGCAGTCGTGCCACCTTTGCTTTCTGTTTGAACCAGTTCTTGGACTTGACCACTTTTCTACTCAATGAACGCTGGGTTCGCCTTAATTTTCTTTCGTATCGTTTCAGAGGTCTTGGGTTCTCATATTTTGTGC
>JAJDWI010000149.1 GCA_022825665.1 Candidatus Poribacteria bacterium | reverse complement strand
TCCAAATTCAACTATTTCTTTCGTTAGTTTTTCTTGTTCCTCAGGATTTACTCGGTCGGTTTTTTCCTCCTGAGATATAATGAGTTGTTTAGATAATAGTTGGTCGAGTATCTTGCGATCCAGTTCATATTGTTGTTCGGGTGATAATTGTTTTAGCATTTTCAACTCCAGTTTTACAGGTTGTTTGTTTTAGTCTGTTTGTATTATACTTGATGGGTTTGGGTGTTTGTAGTTTATCTGGTATCGGGAACAATATATATCCAATATGTTTCATGTATGTTTGCAAATGGATTTTTTTCTGAAGTAGAGAAGTCCCCAAATCATCGGGTATGAATACCAGTGTCAGAATGCGTGCGTGGTATTTTGTATGATTCCTCATAAACGTCAATTTAGTGATTCTTGTCTGTCTGAACCAGGATTTTCAGGATTACAAGATGGACAGGATTGGGAGTTGGTGGGTATATATTCCGTTGCAAAAGATGAAGGGCAACCTTTTGCAACGGAGCATTGGCATACAAATCTCTTATCCTGCCAATCCTATAATCCTGTCCATCCCGGTTCAGACATAATACATGTCGGAGGTTGCTTTGCTCACTTCGACCTATGGGACTGTATGTAACAATGCGGGCGAGGCAACCTCACCCCTACGAATGTCCGAGGCGCAATGAATTGCGCGACTCCGAACGCGTTTTCTCCTTAAATTGACGCTTATGGTGCGGTATCCTAACCGAACCTACCAGGGAGTGTGAACATATTTTTGGATTTCACTATAAGATAATGCAATTTTCTTGAATTCTATTGAAGAATTGTTGTATAATTACACAAAAATATATCTTAAAATAAATAGTGATGCAGAATACATGAGATTGTAACCGTTTCTTGCTGGAGGATTTTCAATAACATGGATATATCAAGATTAAGGTTAATGAAGTATTTTGGGATTATTCTATTCTGCTTTGTCTTGTGGAGTCCACTTGTGGTAGCAGACAATCATGGAAAAGAAGAACCCGTGAGTTATTATAAACAGATTCTTCCGTTGCTCAAACGGAGTTGTCAAGGATGCCATCATCCCGGTGATCCAAATGGGGATCTGATTGTAACATCCTACGATGAACTCAAGCGTGGGGGTATGGCAGGGGAAGCGATTATCCCTGGAAAACCTGATGATAGTCTCATCATTGAGCTCATTTCTGGCGACCCTCCCGCAATGCCCCAGAACCAAGAACCACTTACGATAGATGAGATAGACCTATTCAAACGTTGGATTCTTGAAGGGGCAAAAGACGATACACCTGAGAAAACTAACGATGTTGGAGAGGGAAACTATCCGAAATATACTGTGCCACCGGTAGTTTCTGCGATGGCATTTTCTCCTGATGGTACTACACTTGCTGTATCAGGCGTTAGTGAAGTATTGTTGTATGATTCTGTTACTTTGGAAATCAAAGCACGATTGGTAGGTAATGCGCGTCGCATTCAATCAATTGTTTTTGCAGATGGTGGCAAAATACTCGGTATTGCTGGAGGATCTCCTGCACAATTCGGTGAAGTTCAGTTATGGGACACAACTACAAACAAACTTGTCAAAGCAATACGATCTACTTTTGATACTATCTATGGACTCTCATTCTCACCAGATTCCACACGAGTTGCATTCGGTTCATCTGATCATACTGTGCGAGTTGTTTCTATTGCTGATGAAAAGGAACTTGTGAAATTCGACAATCACAGTGATTGGGTTTTTGGTACGGTTTTTTCTACGGATGGATCACATTTTGTCAGTTGTAGTCGTGACACAGCACTTAAGTTGGTGGAGGTAGATACAGGTTCGTTTGTTGATGATGTGAACTCCAGTAACAAAGGCTATGGTGAAATCAATGCAATTGCGCGACATCCGAAGGCAGACCAAGTATTGAGTGTCGGGGAAGACAGAATCCCACGGCTATACAAAATGTTCCGTGAAACTCGCAGAGATGTAGGGAATACAGATTTCAACCTAATTCGAGCTTATGAAGCACAAGCGGGTTCAATAGATGCTGTTGCCTTTTCTGCAGATGGCAGTAAATTTGCTGTTGGAAGTTCCGCGGGCGAAGCACGTATATATAACGTATCAGACGGGAAACGTCTATTATCTATGCAAGGTGATACCGTAGGTATATTTGCTCTTGCGTTTCATCCTGATGGAACAAAACTTGCTACGGGTGGATTTGATGGTAAGATCCGTGTGTTTGACGCTAACTCAGGCAAACAACTACATATTTTTATGTCTGTCCCAATAGAAACTGATGCGAGTGAAGAACTTACTTTAGCTGTATCGGGTATGACATGAGGGGTTTGTGTTGAAAAAGTGCAGGCTGCACTTACAAAACATCAAAATGTGATTAGTGCTGAAGTTTCTCTACCAGATCAAGCGGTCATCAAGGTTCGGAAGGATAGTGTTTCGGTTGATGAACTTACGAATGTAATTAAGACTGCAGGATTTACAGCTACTGCTAAGTAATAAACTAAATATGTCTGTTGAAACACCAAATATCTTATGGATATGTACTGATCAACAGCGTTACGATACAATAGGATCATTGGGTAATCCATACGTATCAACACCTAACATTGATAGTTTGGTTGCTGATGGTGTGGCATTTACGCATGCGTATTGTCAAAGTCCAATTTGTACTCCGAGCCGTGCAAGTTTTTTGACAGGTATGTATCCGAGTGCAGTTCATGTAAATGGCAATGGTAACGATTATTTTCCGGATACATTTCCACTTGTCACACGTACGCTTGCAGATAACGGATACGATTGTGGTTTGATAGGTAAATTGCATCTTGCGAGTGCTTTTCGTAGAATAGAACCGCGTGCAGATGATGGTTACCGATATTGGCAATATAGCCATGCACCACGAGATGACTGGGAGGAGGGACACGATTACGCTGATTGGGTTCGCTCAAAAGGCTATATACTTCGCGAGTTAACCCAAAATCCTGAAGGTGTTCCAGCAGAATTACATCAAACGACTTGGTGTACAGAGAAGACGATAGAGTTTATCTGTGAGGAACGAGATGCTCCATGGCTTGCAAGTGTTAACATATATGACCCGCATCCTCCGTTCAATCCACCTCAGTCATATAGGGAACAGTTTAATCCAGAAGACCTGCCAGAACCTCATTTCAAGGAGAGTGATTTAGAACAACAAAATAGACTAAGTAAAATTGATTTTCAGTCAAAAGTTCGTACACCTGATGAATTAGATATACGAAATCCTATTATACCACAGTCACCGCGAGGCAAGACAAAACCTGAATTGGTAGGGCAAAGGGATGCAAAGACACTGACAGCTGCCTATTATGCGATGATTAAACTGATAGATGATCAGTTAGGTCGGATTTTGGAAGTATTGGATGAGACAGGACAACGTGAGAATACAGTTATCATCTTCACAAGCGATCACGGGGAAATGTTAGGAGACCATGGACTTATACAAAAAGGATGTCGGTTTTACGAAGGATTGGTCAGAGTGCCTTTGATTTTCTCGTGGCAAGGACATTTTGAAAACGGTTTAAAAAGCGAAGCACTTGTTGAACTTGTTGATAAAACACCAACTCTATTGGAATTAGCAGGTTTACCTATTCCTGAGCAGATGCATGGACGTTCGCTATTATCTATCCTCCGAGGTGAATCTGATGCAAATCATCATCGTGACTTTGTCCGTTGTGAGTATTATGATGCCCTTGATCAACGTGACCATACTTTCGCAACAATGTACAGAGATGAACGTTATAAGTTAGTAGTTTACCACGGACACGAAGAAGGAGAACTCTACGATTTGGTTGATGATCTCGGTGAATTCAACAATCTATGGTATAATTGTGATAAGCAGGATATAAAATTTGATTTGATAAAAAGAAGTTTTGATTCCTCAATGTTCGCAATGGATAAAGGTCCACAACGGGTTGGACCGATGTGATAGAGTCAAGAAAAAATTATGTGTTGATTTCACAAGAATGATAGATAAATAATATTTATGACTACTTCATTGATTGAAGGAGAAAAAAATGTTTAGAAAGTTTGTCTTTTACTTGACTTTAATTTTGTTATGTGGTTTAACTATAGGAAATGCTTCAATAGAAGTCGGTTATCTCTTTCTTGGAGATAACGGTCCATTTACAAAACCAGCATTGGAGTTTGCTAAAGATACGTTTAATACAACGCAATTGGCTAAAAAAGATATAAATAGTGCAAAGTTAAAGCAATATGCTGTTGTGTGGTGGAATGAAGGAGATAGTGATCCAGGTCCTTTGTCAGGTGCAGAAATTGATGCCCTGGTGGATTATGCCGAAAGTGGTGGTGCAATCTTGTTAACTGGTAAGGCATTCAGTTATGCGACACCCATGGGACTTGAAAATGCCCAACCGCGCGCTTTTGGACCTGTACTTGACGATGGAAGTAATGTTGGCATTATCGTGTTAAATGAAACGCTTGATCTCGGTCTGGTTGAAGGACTTGAGAATGTAGACGGTAATCCTCCTAAACTAAATGATTGGGTTCAATTAAATTCAACGGGATTTCCTAATAGTGGAGACTATTTCGACAGTCTCGCTAAGAATTTTACCACCCTTGCTCATGCTTGGGAAGGTGGCACCAATTACGCTGACAGAATTGCTGCGTTTGGATATTGGGAAGCTGGAGACGGCAAAGTGTTTAATATGAATTGGCGGCTTCCGAATTACCATACTAACAACAAAAGTATAGACCAGTTAGAACAAGTGACTGAAAACATAATTAATTGGTTAGCAAGTGAATCAGAATTTGCTGATGTTTCCTCACAAGGTAAATTACCAATCGTGTGGGGAGAATTGAAAAACCAGAGGTAATAAGGAAAATAACAGTTAATATATTATACAGCGGAATCTACCGCTATGATAAAGTTTCATACCATTTATGGAGGTTAATGTGAAACTCAGTTTTAACTTGGTTGTTACACTCCTTGTCGTACTCTCATGCTGTTTAATGTTTCAGCAGATAAGTTGGAGTCAGATGGAGGAAACTATTCCGAGTGTTGAAGTACCCGAAATCAAAGCATTGAAGACTCATCCTGAGTCGTTGACATTAGAGCATGCGCGAGATGGTCGTCGTGTACTTGTATCGGGACAAACGAAAGATGGAAAATGGGTGGATGTAACATCTTGGGCAGCGTTAAAACCTGCTTCAGAAGGTGTTAAATTACATGAAGATGGCTACATTTTTCCGAATTCAGTTGGCACAACAAAGATCACAGTAACTGTCAAGGGGCTCACAACTGAACTACCAGTAGCAGTGAAAAGTATGGATGCCCCACCTGTGAGTTTTGTGCGTGATGTTATGCCGATTCTAAGCCATGCGGGTTGTAATAATGGTACATGCCATGGTGGTGCAAAAGGCAAAAACGGTTTTAAACTGTCGCTACGCGGTTATGATCCAGATTTCGACTACGAACTCTTGATTGAAGATATAACTGGTCGACGGTTTAATCGTGCGTTTCCCGAACAGAGTCTTATGCTTCTTAAACCGACATCTGAAGTTCCACATAAGGGTGGTCAAGTGATTGTGCCAGATTCGCGTGACTACAATCTAATTCATCAGTGGATTAGTGAAGGTGTTGCCTCAGATGTTGAAACAACACAACGGGTTGAAAGGTTGGAAGTATTTCCAGATTCTGCTGAATTATCCATACCTGGTACAAAACAACAATTGTTGGTAATAGCCCATTATCCTGATGGCACAACACGCGATGTAACACGTGAAGCCAAATTCACCAGTAGTATGAATGAAGTTGCTAAGGTAACTGATGATGGAGTTGTTACTGCGGAACGTCGTGGAGAAACTGCTATACTAACCCGCTATGAAGGCGCGTATAGCACAAACGGTATCATCGTTATGGGTGATCGTAGTGGATATGAATGGGTTGAAACTCCTGAATACAACTACATTGATACGCATGTCCATAATAAACTGAAACGATTAAAGATATTACCTTCTGAACTCTGCACAGATGAAGAGTTTGTTCGAAGGATTTACTTTGATATGACAGGACTCCCACCAACACCTGAAAAGGTGCGTAGTTTCCTTATGGATGAAACACCATCAAAGGAAAAACGCGAAAAACTGATCGATCATTTGGTTGAAACAACCGAGTATGTTGATCATTGGACACATAAATGGGGAGATCTGTTACAATCAAACCGTAAATTCCTCGGTGAACGCGGTATGTGGCTTTTCCAACAGTGGATACACGAATCAATTGCCGATAATCGTCCTTACGATAAATTTGTTCATGACTTGATTACGGCAACAGGCAGTGCGTATCAAAACCCTGCGGCTAATTATTTCCGTGTTTCTCGTGAATATACTGCTGCTGTGGAAAACACAACACAACTGTTCCTTGGTGTTCGCTTCTCATGTAACAAGTGTCATGACCATCCATTTGAGGTATGGACACAAAATCAATATTATGAATTCGGAGCGTTTTTCTCTGATGTTAAGTTGAAAAATGGTCGATTACCGGGTGAAGAGGTGGTTTATGCAAGTTTCAGTCCTACACCTGTTAAACATCCGAGGACATTAGCCGTTGTTCCGCCATCTGTACCATTTGGTGAAACAAAACAAGATATTACCAATAAGCGTGAATCTCTTGCGGAATGGCTTACATCCTCTGAGAATCCGATGTTCGCAAAAGCGGGTGTGAACCGAATCTGGAGTTACTTTATGGGACGTGGTATCATTGAACCTGTTGATGATATTCGGACAAGTAACCCACCCAGCAATCCGGAACTACTTGATGCCCTGACCAAAGACTTTATTGAAAGCGATTTTGATATTAAACATATCATGAAAACGATTACTCGTTCTCACACCTATCAACAGAGTATCAAAACTAACAAGTGGAACAAAGAAGACACGATTAATTTCTCACATGGAATTGCACGTCGTTTGACAGCTGAACAGTTGTTAGATGCGATTGGTATTGCGACGGGAAGCCAACCGAAGTTTCAAGGTGTGCCAAAAGACTTCCGTGCTGTCCAATTACCCGACAGCAAAGTGAAGGATGATGGTTTTTTGAAATTGTTCGGACGACCCGAACGTGAAAGTTCATGTGAATGTGAACGAACAACTGAAGTAAGCCTTGCTCATGCAATGAACCTAATCAACGGACCGACAGTTGCCAACGCAATTATAGATCCAAAAGGACGAATTGCCAAACTTATCAAAGAGAACACGGAAGATCGTGCTCTTATTGAAGAGTTATATCTTGCAACATTTGCTCGGTTACCGATGGAAAACGAATATAAGATAGCGGTTGAACACCTTGCTAGTGCTGAATCTAAGGAAGAAGGCGCGCAAGATTTGATGTGGGCATTACTTAACAGTCCCGCGTTCTTATTCAACCGATAAGCCTATACCTATTTATGTGCAACAAAAAGGAAAGTTAGCACAAACAATATGGAGGAAATAATTGATGATATCGTTACCACAAGCCCCCGGAAGATTATGTGATGGGTTCTCACGTAGAGAATTTCTCCGCGTGGGTGGCGCGGCGATGCTGGGCATTAGCCTTCCGCAAGTATTGTCACTCCAAGCCAAGGCAAGCACGACAGTTGACCCCGCGAAGCCTCTAAATGGTTGGGGCAAAGCCAATTCTGTCATTCTTCTTTTCTTGCAAGGTGGACCGAGTCACATTGATATCTGGGATCCAAAACCGGATGCACCATCAAACATACGTGGGGAATTTAATCCAATTCCGACAAATGTTCCGGGCATTCAGTTGTCAGAAACAATGCCGCGTTTGGCACAACAGATGGATAAAGCATGTCTTATCCGTTCAGTAAGTTATACACCGGCAGGACTATTCAATCACACTGCTGCGATGTATCAGATGGTTACTGGCGAAACACCGGACAAGGTTGCTCCTTCCGGACAACTTGACCCACCATCCCCTGCTGATCATCCAAACGCTGCAGCACATATCTCTAAGTTCAGACCACCAGATGAACCGATGTTAGCAGCAGTCCAACTACCGCGTCCGATGCAGGAGAGTGGTATCATTGGTAAAGGTGGAAATGCAGGATTCCTTGGTAGGGCTTATGACCCATATTTTCTCTTCCAAGATCCTAATACGGAAATTAACCTTGATGATTTGAAACTCAGACCAGAAGTGCCACCGAAGCGATTGCAGCGTCGGAAGACGCTCCTTGAAACAATTAACGCCAATATGCCAGAAATTGACAAAGTGGCAGATTCCTTTGCGCTGAACGAATACTATGAAAAGGCGTATAATCTCATTTTGTCTCAAAAGGCACGCAACGCGTTTGATTTGTCTCAGGAAACTGATGAGATGCGTGACAAATATGGTCGTCATACATTTGGACAGAGTGCACTACTTGCACGACGTTTGGTAGAAGCTGGCACTCGATTCGTTCAGGTGAACTGGCCCTCTGTTGCTAACGGTAACCCAAATACTACGGCATGGGATACCCACGCAGCCAACTTCGGTCCACTGAAAAACCTTCACTGTCCGAAATTAGATAGTGCGGTTTCTTCACTGCTTGAAGACTTAGATCAGAAGGGCATGTTAGAGGAAACGCTTGTACTCGCTATCGGTGAATTTGGTCGTTCACCGCGGATGGGTATTAGCACATCTGGAAACGGAAACGCACCTGATGGACGCGACCATTGGCCCTATTGCTACACCGGTCTAATTGCTGGTGCTGGTGTCAAAGGTGGTCAGGTTTACGGTAAGTCTGATGCCACAGGTTCAACACCACTTGAAAAACCGGTACATCCGCGGGATATCCTCGCTACTATTTACCATACGCTTGGTATTGATCCACATACTATCGTGATGAATCACTTAGATCAACCGCGTGAGTTGGTAAAAGGTGAGGTAATTACTGGAATTTTCTAATTTTAACTCTATTCTAAAACCTGCACTTGGAAAATAACTGATTTCAGGTGCAGGTTTTCTAATATTTGAAATAGATTCGGTTGGTTACGTTAACCGTATGGTTTGCTTAATTAAAGAGTCTAATATTTGACAAGGTTTTACTTCTGTAGTATTAATTTACCTGTTGCTGAGGTAATGGAGAAATGCCAAAAATTTTATTATATAAACATGAAGATATAGAAAACAAGCACAATAGACCGTTTCTGATACCGATATTCATGATTCTCTCTCTGATTGTCAGTTTAGCACATGCTCAAGTTGCACCGCAATTGACAGGTATTACACCCCGCGCGGCACAACGCGGACAAACCATAGAAGTAATGTTAGATGGAAAAAACATAAATGAAAGTGCGACGATATGGTTCAATAAAGAGGGTATCAAAGCAGAAATTAAGCAAAAATCGCCAGTAGCAACGGTCCGCGTTACAGGAATTGGTATTTCAGCGAACATTCCAAACGATCCTCGGTTAGTTCTTTCCTTTGAAATAGCACCTGATGCCCCTCTTGGCAACCACCAGATACGACTTATCACTCCAAACGGTGTTTCCAATCCACAAAACTTCATTGTCGGCGATCTACCAGAGATTAAGGAAAAGGAACCTAATACCACAAAAGAAGAATCAAACATGCTTGAATTGCCAGTTACTGTTAATGGCACAATTTCATCTATTGATGATGTGGATATGTTCCGTTTTAAACTTAGAAAGGGTGCGCGACTAATATGCGACATACATGCGCAACGTATCGGATCGCCATTAGATACCTATCTTGTGCTTTATGACCCAAATGGTACTGAGATATTGAAAAGTCAGGATGGGAATGGATTAGATTCATTTATTGATTATACAACACAAATGGAAGGTGAATATACGCTTTATCTACGTGATGTCCGCTATCAAGGTGGAGGAAATTATTTATACAGACTTAACATAGGGGAGTTACCTTACCTTCAAAGTGTTTTTCCGCTCGGTGGGAAACGTGGTGCTGCGAATAATGTTAATGTTGCTGGGGCAAATTTAGGTTCAGTCAATGCGATACAGTTAGATATATCACCAGATGCTTCACTTGGAATTCAAGAACTACGCGTCAGCACTCCAAACGGTTTAGAAACTAATCCATATCCGTTTGCGATTGGAGAATTCAACGAGACGAATGAAACAGAACCGAATAATACTTTAGCACAAGAAAACAAAATCGGCACACCGATAACAGTGAACGGTAGAATAGAGAAAGCTGGTGATGTAGATAGGTTCTCTATTAAGGTAGAAAAAGGCACGAATTTAGTATTCGATGTTCAAGCACGACAGTTTCGTTCACAACTGGATCCAGTGTTAACCATTTATTCTGATAAAAAAGGTGAAGCTGAAGGTAGCGTTGAAGAACAGGTCTTAAGAGTGAATGATGATGCAAGTGGAACAGATGCAAGAATAGGATTTGCATTTCCTGAAGCAGGTGATTACGGTATTTCCGTACGTGACCTTAACAGTGCAGGTGGTGCGGATTTTCCATACAGACTTACCATCAGACCTTTGAATCAAGGTTTTCGTCTTAATGTTAATGCGGATAACCCACGTATAAGTCGTGGTGGTACTTTTACAATGACTGCATCTGTTGCCCGATTAGATGGGTTTAATGGTGCCCTTCGATTCTACTCTCCTGATCTGCCAAAAGGATTTGTGGTAAGTTCAACAATCCTTTATCCAAGTCAAAATCAGGCATTACTAACAATAACTGCTCCGACTGATGCACCTCTTGGACTCCATCCTTTCTCTATTGTTGGAGTCAGTGCAGTCGCAGGTAATCGTATAGAAGAAACTGCCTCACCGAAGGAAATACTCTTGACAGTGATGGAAGCCCCACCGTTTACACTATCATTTGCTGATGTGGGTGTCAATGTAGTTCATAATAAAACTACAAACTTCCATGTCATTGCTGACCGGAGAGAGAACTTTAATGGTCCTATCGCTCTTACTGTTCAGGGAGTTCCAGCGCGTATTACAGGTGGAAAAGCAACAATTGCTGCTGGACAAAATAGTGCTGTCATTTCACTTAGAGCTGGAACCGTTGAACGACGAGAACAATTTTCTGTTGTTCCAACACCGGGTACAAGTTATATTTCTGTGAGTGGTACTGCTAATGTCAACCGAGAAAACTATACCGAATCATCTCCTGTTATCCCTCTGACAGTTGTTGAAGCACCATTTATCGTTACGATAGAACCGCTGCGGTTTAGTATTGTTTTTCCAAAACCAGCAAATGAAACTGAACCTGCGGAAGCTGCTGTGGAAGGTGAAACTGTTGCTGTCTCAAATCCAAGTCCAACAGAGAATACACAGGCAGAACAGACAGAAACAGAGGATAAAGTTGAACCGTTAACCAAAACTGCTAAACTGACCATGAGCATTGTTCGGAGAGGAAGTTTTACTGACATCGTTACCATTACGCCTATTACAGTACCAGAAGGCATTACTATACCTGAAGCAACGATACCGATCAATGAAAACGATGTAGAGGTAGATCTTAAGGCAATCAGTTCTCTTGAACCCAAGACTTATCAGGTTAAATTCAGAGCAACCGCAGTAATCAATGGTAAGCCATTTCAACAGGATAGTCCTGTTATCAATGTGAAGATTATTCGGTAAACATCACAAGTATTTTACAGTTGTATTACTGAATATAGGACGGGTTGTTACCCGTCCTTTTTCTGTACGTTTTGTAATATGAAATAACCTTTTTGTCTTATAGTAAAATTCGTAATTCCTTGGACACTTTGGTAGGTTAGGTATCCTAACCGAACTATTAGCGTCAATTTAGTGCTTAACGTTAGGGCACCTGATACACCTGTCGCCCCTCTGGGCTTTAGGACTGTATGTGGGCATGCGGGCGAGGGGACCTCGCCCCTACGAGGTTGTTATCAGGGTCTGGGCACGTCCCGTTCGTAGGGGCGGGGTCTCCCCGCCCGATATTCATGTCCTGCGGGCGAGGTTCCCTCGCCCCTACGAATGTCCGAGGCGCAATGAATTGCGCGACTACGAACGCGTTTCTCCTTAAATTGACGCTTATGGTTCGGTTTCCTAACCGAACCTATGTAAATGGTGCGGTTAAAAACCACACCTACCAGGGAGTGTGAATATATTTTGTGTCAATTATGCCAATATTTTACAGATAAAAATCACGGATATCCGTGATAAAGTAATTTTAAAACAGTCAATATTCATGCAAAGAAACTTATTCTGTGATATACTTTTACAAAATCAACTATGTGATTCGTAAATAGGGAGCAATAGCGTTGTCTCGACGTAAGTTTTTCTCATTCCTTGGTTGGGGAAGTTTCACAGGTGCACTCGGATTATGTTTCGGACCCGGATTAGTCCGGTATCTGTATCCGCGTGTTCTATATGAACCGTCATCTGTCTTTAAAGCAGGTTTCCCGGCAGAATATCCTGCGGGAAGTGTGAGCGAAAAATATAAGAAAGAACCTTTTGGTGTTTGGATAGTTCGGCGCGAAGATGGAGAATTTTACGCACTTCTAACAACCTGTACACACTTAGGGTGTACCCCGCGTTGGCTTTCCTCAGAGAACAAATTCAAATGTCCATGCCATGGCAGTGGATTTGACCGTGACGGTATCAATTATGAAGGTCCCGCGCCACGTCCTCTTGAGCGAGTGAAGATAACTTTAGCAGAGGATGGTCAACTACAAATTGATAAGTCAGTAAAGTTTTTGGGTGAAAAAGGTCAATGGGGTGATCCTGGGGCATCTTTGAAAGTCTAACGTAAGGGGGATTATTGCGTCTGAGCGTATATCATGCAACATCAGACTGAAAAAGGATAATAATGAACGAAGAACGTAAAGGATTAATAGACAAGATTACAAATTCCGATATTTGGAAATCAATTTTTCGACATGGATACGAAAAAACTGGTCGGCGTTACACTTTGCAAGTACTGCAAAACGTGTGGTTGCATTTACACCCTCCTCGAATATCTCGTCACGCTTTAAACTTCCGTTTCACATGGTGTATGGGTGGTATCACCTTCCTTATGTTCCTTGTGACAGCAGTCACAGGTGTACTTCTCATGTTCTACTATAGACCTGTTGCCGAGTACGCTTTCCGTGATGTACAGGCACTTGAATTTGACATACCTTTCGGTATGCTACTACGCAATATGCATCGTTGGGCAGCACACGGCATGGTTATTTCTGTGATGCTGCATATGTTCAGGGTTTTTTTGACTGGATCATATAAAAAACCCCGTGAATTCAACTGGGCTGTTGGAGTGATACTGTTGCTCATCACATTTTTTCTGAGTTTTACAGGATATCTGCTGCCGTGGGATCAACTTGCATATTGGGCAGTTACAGTTGGAACGAATATGGCACGTGCTACACCAGTTTTAGGGCATGAAGGACCTTTTGCCCCCGCTGATATAATTACACAATCAAATGATGTTCGATTTGCATTACTCGGTGGTACAATAGTCGGTCCCTCAACACTTTTAAGGTTTTATATATTGCATTGTATTGCTGTACCGTTAGTTGCAAGTCTGTTGATGGCACTACACTTTTGGCGTGTTCGTAAAGATGGTGGAATTTCCGGACCTCTGTAAACCTTTATTCTATGTGAGTGGATATATAAATTTTGAGTATACAAACATTTTACATGTCAAAAGTTATTGACGATGATTGTTGTTTCACTTTCTGAAGGAGATTGAATTAAGATATGGACAATTTTCTACTGCTGATAACGAAACCCGATAATGTTCCTATATTGGCTATGCTTTTTTTGATACCATTTTTTATCTGGTTAGCGTATAAGCAGGCGCGCCAAACGGACCTGACAGGTGTCCCATCGGATGCTGCTTTAAACGACAAGGTTTACGTTTGGCCATATCTTTGTCGCAACGAGTTTATTTGTGCAATTATCATTATGTTGATTCTGGGTGTTTGGTCAATTATGATTGACGCGCCACTTGAGGAGATGAGTGATCCCGCCAAAACACCGAATCCATCCAAGGCTCCCTGGTACTTCCTTGCACTTCAAGAAATGTTGGTATATTTTGATCCTTGGATTGCAGGGGTCGTATTACCCGGTCTCATAATCGTTGGTCTAATCGCTATTCCATACATTGACATCAATCCCAAAGGAAAAGGGTACTATACAATCAAGGAACGACCTTTCGCCCTCGCTGTATTCAGTTTCGGATTTATCGTTCTGTGGATTGTCCTGATGATTGTTGGTACATTCCTAAGAGGACCGGGATGGAACATATTTATGCCGTGGGAATATTGGGATCCACATAAACTTGTACCATTAACAAATGTGAATCTGTCATATCTGTTTGGAATTCGCGACGATATGACTGCGAATTTCTTTGGATTTGCTGTTGTCGCAGGTTATTTTGCACTCGGTCCAATCTTCTATTTTTGGAAACTTAAAAGTAGTAAATTCCTGCAAGAACTTGGACTTGTTCGTTATGTAATCGTCTCGTCATTATTTTTGTGTATGATGGCATTACCAATTAAAATGATCTTGCGTTTGGCAATGAATGTGAAATATGTTTGGGTTTCACCTTGGTTCAATATCTAAATCCTACTATATGTGTTTAGAATTTATTGGTCTATTCTCAATGTGTTTTAAAACTATTGATTGACTTGGAGGTTATATATTTCGTGAAGAGCAAAAAAGAGATTCCTGCTGAAAATAAATCATATTCTGCTTTGTTCTTTATTCTTTCTGCTTTGTTGGGTTTAGTAACTATATGGGGTTTCTGGGACGAGATGATTACACGCCGTCCATGGAAGGAAATCCAACAACAGTTCTACCAATATGAATATGAAAAGACGAAAGCAGAATTGGAGCATGCTAAGAACAACTTGCCTGAAAAACCTTCAACACCTGAGATTGATATAAAAACGTTGAGAACCTTAGAGAAGGATGTCAATACGAAAAAGGTGACGTTGGATGAGGCAATGCAAGAACGGAAGTTTGAGCAGAGTAAATCCGATGCAATCAACTATAAATATCAACATAGTTTACACGAAGCACAAGGAACCCAAACTGAAACAGTCGAAAAGTGGAAAGAGAAATTAGACGAGTATGAAAAGCGAATTGAAGGGGAATTAACCGCTGCTGTGATAACAGCACAGAACGAATATGCTGATTCCAACAAAACACTTGCCGACTTTTATCAATCAAGTGGTGACCCTGAGAATGCACTTTCTACCTACCTGATCGCACAAAAATATAAACCTACAGATGCAACTATTGCAGACTCAATTAAAACCGCACAAGATTCACTTGCCACGCTTCAAGCCAATAAAGCACAACATGAGACAGTCGCACGTCTTGAAGAGAAGTTAGCAGACGTTGGCGGAATAAAGCGTACTTTCCTCGGTAGTCTCCTTGAAAACCCATTTAGAGAAACTCGAACTATTGTACAGTATTATCTTGAAGAATTTGATTATACTGCGGATCGATGTGCAACATGTCATTTCTCGGTTGACAGAAGTGGTTATGATCTCAAAGCCGATGAGATATTTGAAGTAGAAGGTGATGGTGAAAACCTTGTCAAATATCAACTCAAGCATCCGAAAGTAAAACCCGGTAGTGAGGCAATTCTAATTGATGGTTTTGATGCAGAAACTGATGAATATGAACTGTCTGAGGGTGGTGTCCTAACCTTTACTGACCCAGATGTATTTGGTGAAGTAGAAATATCTTATGAAACTGGTTACCGTTCGGTACTTCAAACACATCCAGAACGTGATGTTCTACTTGGAAAACACCCAGTTGAAAGATTCGGTTGTACGCCGTGCCACGGTGGACAAGGACACGGATTGACAGCAAAATCTGCACACGCACTAACGCATTCTGAATACTGGTTGACACCTGTCCTTGGTTTAGATGAACACACTGGTAGAAAATCGAATGAATTAAAAGGGTATATGGAATCCAATTGCAGACGTTGCCACGATGGAGTGATGCAGTTGGACCACGGTTTTATACCTGATACAGACATTCCCAAAGACTATGCCCAAAATCTTACCAAAGGAATGGAGTTATTCGAAAACCTTGGATGTCATGGATGTCATGCAGTAGAGGGGTATAGTGCACTGGAGAAAATAGATAAGGTCGGTCCGGCTCTTGACAAGATTGGAAGTAAAGTTAAAGATATCACTTGGCTTGAAAGTTGGATAAAAAAACCTGAAGCGTTTCTCCCAGATACAACTATGCCGAACTTCTTCCCTGTTGAAGGAATGACACAACTCGTTTACTTCAAAAATGGAGGAACACGTACTGGTGTTGTCTCTGAGACGAACTCTGGATACAAAGTCATTGCAGACGATGGAACTGAGTATCTATATGCAAAAGAGGATGTTATACGCGTCGTTGACGAAGTAAAATCTATTTCCGCATATCTTATGCAGATGAACGATCAATCTTTAGATGTATCGCAAGTAACATATTCACAATCTGAAAGTGCAATTAAAGCAGGTGAAGAAACAGTAAAAACAGTGGGATGTCTCTCGTGTCATACTGTTGAAGGTATGGGTAGTGATTTTGCCCCTGCCTTGGATAGTGTCGGTACAAAAGTCAAACCAACTTATTTGCGTCAATGGATAGAAAACCCAAGATCGTATGACCCAGAAACGGCTATGCCCAGTTTACGATTAAGCAATCAGGAACTTGACAATGTTGTTGCTTACTTGATGAACCTGCAGAAACCAACCGCATCACCTTTATCAGATTCAATCGGTGAAGCCTCCGTAGACGAAGGTGAAAAACTTGTAAGGACTTACGGTTGTTTCGGTTGTCACGAAATACCGGGATTTGAGAATGAATCCAAAGTAGGGGCAGATCTTGGTGAATTCGGTGCAAAATTGGCAGATGAACTTGATTTTGGTGATACTGTTGATATAGAACATAGTTGGCACGGTTGGACAATTGGTAAGATTACGGACCCACGACGTTACCAAACACGCCGCATTGTTTCCCGTATGCCTGTGTTCCCGATTGATCATGAGGAAGCGAAGTCTATCGCTGTGTTATTGAAGAGTTTCCAACCCCAACCATACCCACTTAATTATATCTACGATCATGCAGTTGAGTCTCATCGTGTAAAGAGAAAGAACCAAATTGACGATGGTAGACGTGTAGTCCAAAAATATAATTGTAACGGTTGTCACGTAATAGAAGGTATAGGTGGAGATTATAGCAATGTGATAACAGCACATGAAGGCTTAGATCCAATCACTACAAAGCAACTATCACCACCACCACTACAAGCAGAAGGTGCAAGAGTTTATCCTGACTGGTTGTTTAATTTCCTCAAAGCACCATCGGATATTCGGTATGGACTAAAGGTTCGGATGCCAACGTTTGATATGTCGGATGAGGAAGCAACCACACTTGTCGAATACTTCTCTGCCTTAGATAACGAACCCTTCCCTTATGAGACCATTGAAACACCGATGTCTACTCAGGCAGAAATTAGGGTAGGGAAACAGATTTTTGACGAACTGAAATGCGACTCATGTCATCCTTCACAAGGTGAAGTAATTCCTGCAGGTAGTGATAAAGCAGGAAGACCTGATTTATCCTTAGCGAAGCAGCGACTTAAAGCAGATTGGTTAATTGATTGGATGAAAAATCCGCAGCAATTCCAACGCGGTACTGCGATGCCACAGGCGTGGCCACTCGTTGGTGGACAACACATGCCGGTTGAGGGTTATGCCGACGATGACGCGGAAAAACAGATAAGGTTAGTTCGTGATTACTTGATCTCGTTAGGTCGTTAGTGTAGGAACAGATTCCATTCATCTCTGCTAATGGAGTTTCCGTTCTAAATGAAACATCTACTGATCGTAATCGTCATGATCTTTGTTTGGATTAATGGGTTCATTTGGTTATGTAAGCAAATTGACCCGCGCAACAAGTATCAGACAGATGTTGAATACAAATATGTGAGATACTGTGCTGGATGTCATGGAAACAGTGGTGAGGGGAATGGTCGTATTGGTCGATTCAAGAAATTAGATCCTGCCGACCTGACAGATAGCAATTTGTGGACAATGCACGACGATACGCAGTTGCTGGAAAGCATAAGTGATGGTAAAAACGACATGCCAGCGTTTCACTATTATCTCAACCCAAAGGAACAACGGGAACTTCTCGGTTATATCAAGAATACCTTCCGACCTTAAACAAACACGGATATCCGTGATGTTTGTTTTTTACGGGTTGCCTTTTCAAAACTTTAGGTGTTAACATAATAAAAAAGAATATTATTAAGGAGAAAAACCATGAATAATCTAAAGACCATACTCGCTTTACTTATTTTTTTATCTATGACAAGTATTGCATTCGCTGGAAATATTACTGGTACAGTTACCTATGAAGGGGATGTACCCGCACGTAATGCACTTACTATCAATACACAGGAACAACACTGTATCACCGCAACCGAGGGGGCAAAATCAGAGGCACTTGTGGTATCCAAAAGTAAAGGTATCAAGAATGTTGTGATATCTGTACGGACTCGTGGAAGAGAAGAACTTAAGATGCCAAAAGAAAATCCTAAAGTTGATCAGGTGGGATGCCGTTATTATCCTCATGTCCTTGTTGTACCAGTCGGTGTAACAGTGACTGTGACTTCCAGTGATCCAGTAGCACACAATGTTCACTCTCACGCAGAGAAGAATGAAGCACCAAATGTACAGATTGCTTCTAAAGGGAAAACTTACCCATATACTATTACCAAAGCGGAAGCCATTAAGTTGACTTGCGATATTCATGCTTGGATGACTGGTTATATCGTTGCTGTTGATAGTAACTATTACACTGTAACTGGTCAAAAGGATAAAGAAGGAAAATATATCCATCCCGATGATTATGAAAAGTCAACGGATACTGGAAAATATACCATTAAAGATGTTCCGGAAGGAAGAGCACGTGTTATCGCATGGCATGAAGAACTTGGTTCTGCGAACAAGACTATTGAAGTGCCAGCATCTGGCGATATTTCAGTTGACTTCAAAAGCACTGATTTCAAGAAGCCTAAGTCAAATTAGTTAATTCTATTTTATTTTTACAAAGATAGTGAATTCCACTTTTGAGAAAAAAGAAATGCGTTGTTGTTCATCTCATACATTTAAAAGAATCTACCTGATTCTTGCGCTTGTGCTACTCGGTTTTGTACTTTTTTCAGTATTGCCAGCATTTGCACAAGACATGACAGATGAGGAATACCGTCCGTTTCCTTTGATAGGGAGCCGTAACGCAGCTTGGATTGCCGCACAACTTCATCTGCTGTTTGGTTCTTTTATCCTCGGTGTGCCAATGTTTGCTGTTATCATTGAGTTCATCGGTTGGAAAACTAAGGAAGAACGGTATGACCGAATGGCGTATGAGTTCATCAAACTCTGCATGGGAGCATTTTCAACAACTGCTTTACTTGGTGGTGTTCTCGTTTTTGTCTTGGTATGGTGCTATCCCAAAGTTTTGAGCAAGTTAAGCGGTATATTCGGTCCAACCATGATTTTCTACGTCATACTGTTCTTCGGTGAAACCTTTACACTCTACATCTATTATTACGGTTGGGATAAGATGAAGGGTCGGTTTAAATGGGTACACCTTTTTCTCGGAGTACTTTTAAACATCTGGGGCACAGCGATTATGTTTGTGTCAAATACGTGGCTTACCTATCAGACGAGTCCTGCAACACAGTTCAGAAAGTTATCAGATTCTACCAAGGAAAAATTAACAGATTTTAATAAGGAAGAGATGGTGACTGAGATGTTAGCTCAGGATCCAGAGCTAACGTCAGCAGAAGCCGCAGCAAAAGTTGATGCAACTGTAATCTCGCTCCATGACGAAACTACCGGTGAATTTTTGGGTACGGTATGGGATGCCATAAACAACTTTACTTGGATGCCAGTCAATATACACCGACTCATCGGTAACATTGCTTTTGGCGGATCTATTGTAGCAGCTTATGCAGCATTTCGGTTTCTCGTGGCAAAATCCAAAGAAGATAAAGCACACTACGATTGGATGGGTTACAATGGAAATTTCATCGCTTTGATCGGATTGATCCCTTTGCCATTTGCAGGTTATTGGTTAGGTAAAGAAATCTACGATTTCAATAATACGATGGGCATTAACATGATGGGGAGTCTCTTCTCGTGGTTATTTATCCTACAAGCAGTGATGATTGGAGTGCTGTTTATTGGTGCAAACTACTATCTTTGGTCTGGTATGGGACGAATTAAGGGTGCGGAGATATATGCCCGGTATCGTCCTTATATGATTACAGTGATTGTTATCTGTGTAGCAATATGGATGACTCCCCGTACGTTATCCAAGATATCATCCGCATCAGAGCTTAGTGCGATGGGAGGTGCCAATCACCCGCATCTCGGCTTTTTTGGGTTGATGACAGCAAAGAATACTGTTGTCAATATTGTTATTCTAACCACTTTTCTCAGTTTTCTCTTTTATAGACGATCTGGTAAGACACCTATTGTAGGTTGGAAAGGTGTAGGAAATATCCTTATTTCGGCTATTTTCTTTTTAGGTGTGGTTGTAATTGTTGTTATAGGTATTGTTGGGTTTACAGTCGAAACTAATGTACGCGTAAATGTCCTGACCCCGTGGCAAGTTTTAGTAGCACTCGGTGTTATGGTTGTGGTAACTGTCCTTGATATAATCATGTATCGAAAAGCTACTATGTCTGGAACCATCAATTGGGGACAAATGACAGATCGGTCTCAGTACGTTCTAATACTACTCGCGATTACATTTACATCGTTGATGGGTTTGATGGGATATGCACGTTCAGGTCTACGCGAAGGATGGCACATCTTCGGTGTAATGAAAGATACCTCTGTAGATGCATTTACACCGTCACTTAGCAGTGCTGTCAATATGGTTTCAATCATTATGGTTATATTCTTTGCTCTTGTAGGATTTATATTCTGGCTCGGACTCTGGGGAGATAAGAAAAAACAAGCTGCAGTACCAATTGAGGCAGAAGCAACTGCGGAAAGTGATGATTAACTGTTAAAAGACCAAATTGCTTAGAAAAATAAATACAGTATTGTTCACACCTAAATACTTTTTAGAAATATTGTTCTCTCAATGTCTTTATCGGAGGACAGAAGAATGTCAAAAAATACAATCATAAAAATCGCAGGTCTAATATTAATGTTAGTGAGTTTTATTGCATTTGTTGCGAAGGCTCCAGCATTTCCAATAGAGTCTGAAAAATTGCTGCCTTGGTCTGTCTGGTTTCTTATTGCTGTATTAATAAATATGGTTGTATGGGGAATTGTTATGAAATTGATGACATTTGCTCTGTCAATTATCTGGTTCTTTGCACTTATTGCTGCATGGGTTCCAAGTACAGCTATTGGAACTGGAACTGTAACCGAATTAGATTGGAGTGACCCGGATGCAGTTGTTGAAATTGGTGAAGGTATCTTTAATACTAAAGGGCAGTGTAGTGCTTGCCATACCTTGGATACTTCAGCACCAAAGGGACGATGTCCAGATTTGACAGACATCGGTGTACTCGCAGCGACCAGACAACCCGGTTTAGATGCAAAACAATACCTTATTGAATCTCTATATGAACCAAGTAACTACTTAGTTCCTGGATACGGCAGTATCATGCCAGAGGTATGGAAAAATCCAATTGCACTCACAAAGGTTGAAATCCAAGCAGTCATAGCTTTTCTACAAAGTCAAGGTGGTGAAATTGATCCAGAACCGTTTGACGAACCGATCGATAGAGCCGATGTAGGCACAACTGCAGAAGAACTTGCCCCGTTACTCTCTGGAGACCTTGAAAAAGGAAAACAGGTATTTATAGATGCAGCGTGTATTTCATGTCATGTTGTTCAAGGTCTTGAAAACCCGAAAGCAGGTGAGGTAAATGAAGACTTTGAAGTTGTCACCGCACCAGAATTAACAGACATTGCAGCTCTAAACAGCATGCGTTATATTGAGGAGTCAATACTATTACCTAACGCATTAATTGTTGCTGGCTATGGAACAGTCAAAGTGAAAGCAAACGGTATAACCTATGAAGGAACACTTGTGTCGGAGGATACCGATAAGGTTATAGTTCGAACAAAAGATGCAGACGGTACTGAACAAGAACACACTATCCTCTTTAGTGATTTTGATGAGGAACCTATTGATGAAGAGGACATTGTAAATCTAACTGATAACGGATATTTCACGCTAACAATCACACCGATGGATTCCGACACACCCATAAGTGGAAATATCGTTAAGGAAACTACAGACACAGTTACGCTCAAGGTTGGAGATGAAACAGTAACGGTATCTAAGACCGAAGTTAAAAAGATGATGACACTTACCGACTTTGACGGTGTACAGACCGTTGGCGAACATATATCAGGTACCATGGATGATGACGAAATCGTTTTGATGATTGATGGAAGTGAAGAAAGTTTTGATCCGTTTGATATTGAAGAAGCCATAATAATGGTTGCATCCGGTAAAAAACTACATGATACATCACCAATGCCAGTGAACTTCCCCGATACCTTAACTGTAGTTGAAATGGCAAACTTACTTGCATACTTGAGCACGTTAACTGGAGTTACAACAGAAGAAACAAGTGATACAACGTCAGAAAATCCATCAGAGGTAACTGCTGAGTAATCAATCACATTTCGGTATTGTTAGACCTAAAAGAGGTAAACCATGAGAAAACCTTCACTTTTCACGATATGTTTTGTTATTTTTGTCGCATCATGGATATTCTTAAGGTATATCGTTGGTAGTCTAATCTCAGTTCCTATACCGAACAGTGTCATTGTGATGTATATGGCGTTGATTCTCATTGCCATTTTAGTCCACATATCTGTTGAGGACTCAAGGTTAAGTGAATTCCTTCGTCCAATTATTGAAACGCTCGTTGATGAAAATAAAAAAGTACGACGGATAGTTTTGGTGGTGTTGATCCCGCTATTTATGTTGGGATATACCTATACAAATATAGCACAAAAGGCGAGTCCTCCAGGAGATCCGCGGGATGCACATCCGTCACCACCCTTAGAATTAACATACAAGGATGAAGTTATTGAAGATGTTGAAAATCCTTATCGACACTTGGAAAAAGACAATCCAGAAGAATTTAAATCACACGTAGAAAATGGCAGACGTGTTTATTATGATAACTGTTTTTATTGTCATGGAGATCATCTGGATGGTCAAGGACATTTTGCTAACGCGTTAAATCCGTTACCAGCGAATTTTCAGGACCCAGGAATTATCCCCAATTTCCAAGAATCTTTCTTCTTTTGGCGTATTAGTAAAGGTGGACCAGGATTACCGAAAGAAGGCACACCGTGGAATTCAGCTATGCCTATTTGGGAAGACCACCTTGATAAGGAAGAAATTTGGGATGTTATACTTTTTTTATCCGAGTATACCGGTTATTCATACCGTGAGGTTGGACATTAATCATGAGAACATCAATTTTTGTCTTGTCCATCATAATCTTTCTTCTATTTTCTGTTATTTCCATCTCTTATGCTCAGGATGCACCGGAAGTTTCTGAGCAAGGAAAAGAGGTATATGAAGAAAGCTGCGCACATTGTCATGGGGTTGAAGGAAGAGGAGATGGCAGTGCTGCAGAGAATCTATTACCGAGACCAAGAGATTTCACCCGAGGATTATATAAGATACGCTCAACAGAAAGTGGTCAACTTCCAACAGATAAGGATTTATTTGACATTATTACTATAGGAATGCCCGGTTCATCAATGCCAGGATGGGAGACTTCTCTAAGTGCTGATGACCGTTGGGAAGTTGTGTCATATATCAAAACCTTCTATGAAGGCTTCAAGGAGAATGAAACACCACCAAAACAAATTAGTTTGGACGGTAAAATACCTTATTCTGAAGAAAGCGTTGAAATTGGTAAGTTCTTTTATACCCAATTTGCATGTTTTGAATGCCATGGAAATGCGGGACGAGGTGATGGTACGTCAGCACCAACCTTGCAAGATGAATGGGGTTTCAAAAGCTGGCCAGCAAACCTAACAGAAAACTGGAATTTCAGAGGTGGAAGTAGTACAGAGGATATCTACAAACGGTTCATTGGTGGAATTGCAGGATCTGCCATGCCAATGTTTGAAGATGCTTCTTTTGGTTTAAGTGTAGAACAGGCACAACGATATGCTCAATTGGAAAATAAGGTCGAAATGACTGATGCTGAGGATGAAGAATTTAACCAACTTGATGAGAATATGGGAAATGCTTACGATATCTTAGATATGATGACAGAAGGCATAGCAAACGATGAACAAAAACAAAAACATGCTGAAGCAATGAAAGTGTTTCAAGAAAAAAGTTGGCACATCGCGAACTATGTCAAATCTCTTGCCCCAGAAAAGAGACCGGAGCCAGCAATCGGTAAAAATGTCCTTCGGTCACAATATACAGTAGACACCTTACCGACAATTGATGATGCTGTGTGGGATACGCTTGAAGCAAGTTACTTTCCATTGGTTGGACAGATTATTGTTGAACCGCGTCAATTTAATCCAACAATAGACTCAGTAAATGTTAAGTCATTTTACAATGATACTGAGGTAGCATTTCTTTTTATATGGGATGACAGAACAAATAATACTGAGGAACAAGAGACCGAGGATTTTGGCAAGACATTTGTAGACGCAATTGCTATCCAATTTCCGGTGAAGGTTCCACAAGATCCAACCGCGCCAAAGCCATATTTTCTTTGGGGTGGTAAAAAGGCAGTCTACTTATGGCAGTGGAAAGCTTCTGCTGTTAATTCGGTGACAGAACTCACGGCAAAAGGTATCACAAATGCTGAAATTCAAGAAGTACAAGGTGATATTCAGGCTGAGAGTAAATATACCGATGGACAATATAGACTGTGGGTTAAACGAGCATTAAAAACCGACGATAAAAAAGATTTACAAATTGAACAAGGTGTATTTGTTCCAATCGCATTCTCGGTTTGGGATGGAGCAAACGGTGATATTGACACAAAACGTGTGATCTCAAGTTGGTATTCCTTCGTCTTGGAACCTGTTCCTTCATCAAGAAGGTTTATATATCCACCATTAGTTGCTTTACTCTCGTTAGGTATATTGGTCGGTCTACGAGGGTTCGTGCAGCGAAGAAATACATAAAAGTTGCTGATAAAATGAATTGTGACAGAAATGTCCTATTATCTTATATTTTATATTATTCAAAGGCGTAACATTAGAGACATTTAATTATACAAATAAGTATTGTAAATGACTGCCTCTAATCTGTGTGCCAATAAAGGAGAAAAAGATGAAAACTAAAATGCTGGTATGTTTCGCACTGCTTATCGCTTGTGGTTTTGGTCTGTTCGTATTTGCAGATGACCACGAAGAAGAGGAAATGAATAAACTCGTTTTTTCTAAAGAAACGTATAAGATCATGAAGGTTAACAACGGTGGAAAAATAAGTGGTGTCGTAAAGTTTGAAGGTGAAGTGCCTGAAAAGAAAAAACTTGCAATAAATAAAGATCCCGCTGTTTGTGGTGTAGTAGATAAATTTGACGAATCACTTGTCGTAGGTGAGAATATGGCATTGAAAAATACAATTGTCTACCTAATGGATGTTAAGCAAGGAAAAGATTTCGACAAGGATGCAAAGGTAGAACTTGATCAGAAGGAATGCCGATTCAATCCGCATGTGCAGATCATTCCTGTTGGTACAGCTCTAACGGTACTGAACAACGACAAGGCGACACATAATGTGCATATTTTTGGTACATCAAAGAATGGCACATCAATCAACAAACAGCAGACAAGAAATCGAAAAAGAATGAAACTTGCTGCAGCCAAAGGACCTGAGGGACCAGTCGAAGTGAAATGCGATATCCACGGGTGGATGAAAGCATGGGTCGCTTATGTTCCGCATCCATATTTCGCAGTGACTAACGAAAAGGGTGAATTCACTCTTGAAGATGTTCCCCCTGGCGATTATAAGTTAGGTTATTGGCATGAAGTCTGCGGTAATAATAACAAAGAACCTGTTGTTGTTACTGTCGCTGCTGGTGGTGAAGTCAAACAAGATTTCACATTGAAAATCAAGAAGTAATAAGATGTGAACGATAAAATTACGGTTGAAAATCTAACGCACACTTATGGTACAAGATGTGCGTTAGATAACATAAGTTTCACCGTATCACGTGGAGAAATTTTTTGTCTACTTGGTCCGAACGGTAGTGGAAAAACAACACTTTTTAAGATTTTGTCAACACTCATGAAACCTACCTCCGGGAATGTTGACATTCTCGGCTTTGATTTAAATACAAAGTCAAAAGCCATACGAAAATTACTCGGTGTTGTTTTTCAACATCCTGGACTTGATATCAAGCTTACTGTAACGGAAAATTTACGACACCACGGTCATCTCTACAGACTCAAAGGTAAGACTCTTAAACATAGAATATCTGAATTGTTAGAACAGTTTGGAATCAGTGATAGATCTCATGACACTGTAGAAGAATTATCTGGAGGATTAAGAAGAAGAGTAGAAATCGCAAAGGCAATGCTGCATTCACCAAGTGTTTTGCTACTTGATGAACCAAGTAGTGGGTTAGATGTTGGTTCTCGTAGACAACTCAACGATAGTCTGAATTCACTTGCCATAACAGAAAACATACTTATTCTTCTGACGACACATCATCTGGATGAGGCTGATTTATCCACCCGCGTCGGAATGTTGGATTCAGGTAGGTTAGTGACTGTTGGAACACCTGATGAACTCAAAGATGTTATTACCGGTAATGTTGTGTTAATTGAGACAACAAATGTTGACACACTCAGTCAGGCAATTGCAGAGAGATTTGAGGTTTCTCATACATTAATTGGTAATCATATATATATTGAATGTGAACAGGGTCATGAATTTGTGAAGGAGGTAGCTGCAGCGTTTCCCAACGATATTCGGTCTGTTCGTGTAGGTAAAGCCTCATTAGAGGACGTTTTCACCAAGTTAACAGGAAACCCATTTGTATAGGGAAGAATGAAATGGTGAACGTCCTATTACCTGTTTCAACAATTTGGTGGCGTGAAATAATCCGCTTTTATCGACAACGGAGTCGTCTACTCAGTGCAATTGCGCAACCATTGGTATTTTGGATTCTAATTGGTAGCGGATTGAGTGCATCATTTCAACCATCAGGACAATCGAAGGAAACTACCTATATTGAATACTTTTATCCAGGTATAGTTGTTTTAGTCTTGCTTTTTACTGCTATATTCGCTACAATCTCCGTTGTAAATGAGCGACGTGAAGGCTTTTTACAAGGTGTGCTGATTGCACCTGTTGCGAGGTGGAGCATTGTACTCGGACAAGCATTGGGAGGGACAACGTTAGCACTTCTGCAAGGTGTACTACTTTTATTCCTTGCACCACTGATTGGTATACGTTTTGGACTATCATCTCTATGCTTAACGATAGGTGTGATGGTTATTTTAGCGTTCGGGTTAACGAACCTCGGTCTCATTATCGCTTGGAGAATGGATTCATCACAAGGTTTTCATGCGATAATGAACCTAATACTCATTCCAATTTGGTTGTTATCTGGCGCGTTCTTTCCAAGTATAGGAGCACCCAGTTGGTTGGCTTGGGTAATGAAACTAAATCCTTTAACTTACGGGGTTACCGCATTTAGAAACAGTCTATATCTTGATACTGCAACTATTAACGGCAATATGCCGACGTTGGGATTTTCTATATTGATAATATCTTTGTTTTGTATTTTGACCTATTTAGGTGCAACGTATACTGCTTCAACAAAAACAGTATAAAAATGCACACCTAATGATTGCTTATATCTACGATTTTGGAAAAGGAGGAATGAATGCTAGGATGGCTTCCAGAAAATATATCAGAGTATGCACAAGGTGTTGATTCACTTTTTGCACTTATTTATTGGATTACTGTGGTAGTTTTTGTGCTTGTGATGGGTACGCTGATTGCATTCCTGATAATGTACCGTCACCGAGAAGGACACCGTGCTGAATACATTGAAGGAAGCACGAAACTTGAAATCATCTGGACAACAGCAACTACGGTAATTGTGTTTGGCTTGGCAATGTTGAGTTTTCCACAATGGAATAATCTGAAGTCTGCACCAGATAATCCTGATTATGTTGTTCAAGTCCGAGGAGAACAGTTTAACTGGTATATGATATATCCTGGTCCGGATAATGAAATAGGAACTGAAGATGATCTGGAATTAGAAAACGAATTACATGTACCTGAGAATAAACTCATACAGATAATTCTAACCTCAAAAGATGTGATTCATAGTTTCTTTATACCTAATTTACGATTGAAACAGGACGCATTACCGAATCGGTTTCTTGATAACATCAAGTTTCAGGCAACAAAGCCAGGAACGTATGAAATACCGTGTGCCGAACTCTGTGGATTTGGACACACAACTATGGTCGGATTTCTTCATGTACACACACAAGAAGAATATGATGCCTGGGTCAAGGAACAGTGGTCTGAATAAGGCACTGGAGCGGCAATAACAAGCAATTCAACTTTGCTGTCGCGAAAGGAGTAAGAATAAAGATGCAAGAAAATGAAAATATTTCACATGAGCATGACGATGATGAACAACACGAACATGCACATGACGATAACGATACACCACAACATACACATGAGCATGACGATGATGGACAGCATGAGCATGAACACCATCATGAAGAGAGTTTTATTCGTAAATATATCTTCTCACTTGACCACAAGATGATCGGAAAGCAGTTCCTGATATACGGATTGATCATGTTATTTGTCGGTGGAGGGCTTGCGCTGCTCTTTAGGTGGCAGCTGGCATATCCAGGAGAACCATTGCCTATAATTGGAGCTTCTGAACAATATATTGAGGATGGAGAAGTTGTTACAAAAAATGATGAAAGGTGGGAGAAGATTTTCGAATCGGAAAAAGAGGAGTTGATGGAAACTCACTTTCCAAACGGAGTAATTGAAGACAAAACATATAACATGCTATTTACGATGCATGCCACTATAATGGTGTTTTTTGTCGTTGTTCCGATACTGGTAGGTGCGTTTGGAAATTTCTTGATTCCGCTAATGATTGGCACAAGAGATATGGCATTTCCTATCCTGAATATGCTCTCTTTTTGGCTTGCTGTACTTGCAGCAATTGTCATGGCAGCAGGATTTTTTGTTCCGGGAGGGCATGCTGGAGCAGGATGGACTGGATATGCTCCATTATCTGTTGATCCGCAATGGACAGATGTTGGATGGGGGCAAAACTTATGGGCGATCAGTTTGTTGATACAAGGTTTTTCCTCATTGGTTGGATCAATAAACTATATTACAACAGTGATCAACATGCGCGCCCCAGGAATGACATTCTTTAGATTGCCATTGGTTATCTGGTCACTCTTCATCGTTGCCATCTTGTTATTACTTGCTTTCCCAGTCCTATCATCCGCTTTAGCATTACTTATCTTTGATAGACTTGCGGGAACGACATTCTTTACCACGACAACTGAAGGTGGCGGTGATCCGCTGCTATGGCAACATCTGTTCTGGTTCTTTGGTCATCCAGAGGTATATATACTTATATTACCGGGGATGGGAATTGCATCCGAATTGATCGCAGTTAACTCACGTAAACCGATATTCGGGTACCGATCTATGGTCTACGCTATGATTGCAATAGCATTCTTAGGTTGGATTGTTTGGGGACACCATATGTTCCAAAGTGGAATGCGTCCAGGAATGGGATCATTCTTCATGACAACAACAATGCTTATTGCTGTTCCATCCGCCATAAAAACATTCAACTGGCTTGGAACTATGTTCCGCGGTTCAATACGATTTACGACACCTATGCTTCACGGAATCGCTTTTGTATCTATGTTTGTAATAGGTGGACTTAGCGGAATCTATATGGCAAACACACCAGTTGACATATACATACATGATACATACTATATCGTAGCACACATACACTATGTCGTTTTTGGTGGAAGTCTGTTTGCTATGTTCGGTGGTATTGTTTTCTGGTACCCGAAAATGTATGGACGTTATATGAACGATACATTATCCAAAATACATTTTTGGATAACATTTATCGCATTCAACTGCACATTCTTCCCAATGCATATCCTCGGTGTAGGTGGACATATGCGCCGTATTGCTAATCCACAGTTTTATGATTTCTTGCAAGGGTTTGAGGGAATGAACATCTTTATTACAATGAGTGCATTCACTCTCGGTTTTGCACAATTGATACTCGTATTCAACTTCTTCTGGAGTATGAAACTTGGTAAAGTCGCTGAGAAGAACCCGTGGAACGTCACCACATTAGAATGGGAAGCTCCGACACCTGTACCACATGGCAATTTTGCACAGATCCCCACTGTCTATCGTGGTCCTTATGAATACAGTGTTCCCGGCGAAGAATCTGATTGGATACCACAGGCACAGCCTGAACATGCACCCGCGAGTGCAGGAGATTAATTGAGTCAAGACTTGATGAATGATAGGTGTAGATTAGACCACACCTATCAACATAGGTCACCTCTGTGGCATTTAGTATGATGAAGCAAATCAGTTATAGTCCTTGGCTCCATCGGATTGCACTCATCACTGCAGGGGCAACATTCTTACTTATCGTAATTGGAGGTATTGTAACAAGCACTGAATCAGGATTAGCAGTCCCGGATTGGCCCACAACCTTCGGATATAATATGTTTCTGTATCCGCTATCAGAGATGGTAGGTGGTATCCTATATGAGCATAGCCATCGTTTAATGGGTTCATTGGTTGGGATGTTGACGATAGTTCTGTTAGTCATGTTATTTGTTAAGGAAACTCGTAAGTGGGTAATATGGCTCGGAATAACCGCTCTAATCGGGGTCAGTGTACAAGGGGTTCTCGGAGGACTTCGTGTAACAGAACTCAATCCCAATTTTGCTATATTACATGCATGTTTGGCACAAGCATTCTTTGCACTTTTGTGCGGGATATGTTTATTTACATCGTCTGATTGGATTGAAAATCAGCACCAGTCTGAAACGAATGTTGATAACGTTACAGCAAAGAAACTGCGCAGATTAAGTTTGATTACGACTTGTCTGATATATATTCAACTCATTTTCGGGGCAATTTTACGGCATACAGGTAACAGACTTGACGCACACCTTTTATTTGCTTTCTTGGTAGCACTGCATATATTCTTGTTGATGAGACGTTTTCTAAGTTTGGGTGAGGTTTCTCAGGATTTTGGTTTGCAACTACCGTTGATATTATTTGGATTGCTCTTAGTTCAGTTACTGCTTGGGTTTGGTGCCTACATTACAAAACTAACTGTATTTGGAGAAGCTGTATCAACTCTACTTACAGATATTATAACAACTTCACATGTAGCAGTTGGTGCTCTCATGTTAGTAAGTAGTTTTGTTTTGACATTGAAACTATATAGATTTACTAAAGAAACAATTACTGAAAATATACCGGTCAATACTACACTGGTAACCGAATGAGATTACAAAATGTCATTTAACACAGCAGCATTACCAAATAACAGTGATGCAGCAAACTCTCAGACAAAAACATCAGCTTTGGTTCAGCGGGTAGAGGATTATATTGAACTCACTAAACCTCGTATGGTCCTGATGATATTGATTACTACCGCTGCTGGATTCTATCTCAGCACACAGGGCGCGGTTAATTGGATACTGTTTCTACATACTTTAATCGGTTCAGGATTAACTGCAGGCGGGGTATTAGGTCTTAATCAATATTTAGAAAGAGATATTGATTCCCTGATGTCCAGAACACAGCAAAGACCATTACCCGCGGGTAGATTACATGCTACTGAAGCGTTGCTGTTCTGTGTGATTTTAACATGTGGCGGAATGCTATATCTAACGTTTATTGTCAATCCATTAAGCGGTTTTGTCATCTCACTTATTGTAGTAAGTTATCTATTTGCATATACCCCGATGAAGCGAAGCACGTCATTATGCACTCTGGTTGGTGCTATACCGGGGGCATTACCACCGGTTGTTGGATGGGTTGCAGCACAAAATACACTTACAGGATCAGTCTGGGTATTGTTTGCAATTCTCTTTCTATGGCAACTACCACATTCTCTTGCAATAGCATATATCTATCGTGAAGATTATGCAAATGCAGGATTAAAATTATTACCCGTAATACATCCAGATGGAACAAGTACACGTCATCAGGTTGTCATCAACTGTTTGGCATTGTTTGGGGTCGGTCTACTTCCAACCTTATTCAACATTGCAGGGGGAATCTATTTTATTTCTGCACTATTGATTGGTGGAATGTTCCTTATAAGTGGTATCTATTTTCAAAAAACAAGTTCTCTTAAAGCAGCAAGATATGTCCTACACGCATCATTATTGTATCTTCCATTGATATTTCTCATGATGGCAATAGATAAAATATGATCTATCATAGGAGGAAAAATGAAAGAACAAGAACAAAGAAGTCGAAATAGAAAAGTTGGTTTGATATTAGGACTACTTTTTCTTAGTATGTTTGCGATAACTATGTTAGGTTTTGTTTTGGGTTTAGATGCACCTCCAGTCATAAAGACCATCGTATCAGTGATTGCTACAATCATCGCGGGTATAATCGGTATATCATTAATCGGTGCTGCCTTCTATGAGATGGTAATTCAATACATCGTTGACAGATTCAAAAGAAGAGGAGCAAGTAGAGTTTCCAAATGATGGCACAGACTGAATTTGAAATGACCGATAATCGTCCCCTAAGTAATGCTAAATTGGCAGTATTAATTTTGCTCGGATCTGAGACAATGTTATTCTCCGGTTTGATAGGGGCATTTCTGGTTTTTCGGATGGGAAATGTTACTTGGCCCCCGTTATCGCATGCTGACATTGAACTGCCACGTATAGTAACAGGTTTCAATACACTATTGTTAATCATCAGTGGATACACGATATTTCGAGCACTTCGGTCTATTCAATTAGATAGGGTAAAACTATGCCAAAATTTGCTGATTCTCACAGGTACTTTAGGACTGGCATTTCTGATAATTCAAGGAAGTGAATGGGTACAACTTATTGGCAAAGGATTAACACTACAGTCCGGTGTTTATGGAGCTATCTTTTATGTACTGATAGGATGTCATGCTATTCACGTGTTAGGGGCAGTAATATGGTTAGCAATTGTTATCGGTATGGCATTTTCTGGTAGGTTTTCATCAGATAGTCATATAGGTGTTGAAACATGTACGATATATTGGATTTATGTGGTCGCGTTGTGGCCAATCCTATACTTTCTGGTATATTTCGCATAATGGAGTTACGCATGATACGACATATTGTCCTTTGGATTCTGGTAATAGGCTTAGTAATATCATTTCTACCACAGTCACTTGAAGCATGTCCTGCTTGTAAAGACCTAAATGAACCTATTGCAAGAGGTTTTAACTGGAGTGTGTTATTTATGATGTCAATGCCGTTTACTGTATTCGGGATCATCGGAGGAAGTGTATTCTATCTTTATCGACGGACTAATAGGAACTTGAAGACTTAACACGCATACACCAGCTAATAAAGGAAATTGGTGTAACAATGAATAATAGTGGTGATTCTTGGATTCAATGTATAGATTGCCGCAAAGGAATGTCTAAGATTCCACCACAAAGTGTGTCTCTTATTTTAACTGATCCGCCCTATTTCCTTGATGGAATGGACGATAGATGGAATACACAGCGAATTAGATCCAGACAAAAAAAAGGAGTAATTGGCGGACTTCCTGTAGGAATGAAATTTGACCGAGCACAAGGTCATAATTTATATAGATTCCTAAAACCGGTCGCTGAACAGTGGTTTCGCATTATAAAACCGGGTGGATTTGTTCTCTGTTTTTCACACCCAAGATTATCGCATCGCGCAACAAGTGCAATTGAGGACGCAGGTTTTGAAATCAGGGATATGTTAGCATGGAGGTATGAAGGTCAAGCAAAAGCATTTAAACAAGACCATTTCGTACAGAAACGTAATCTGCCAGATAAAGAAAAAGAGAGGATTATAACAGCTTTAGGTGGGAGAAAGACTCCACAACTCAAACCACAGATGGAGATTATTATTTTAGCTCAGTCTCCACGCGAAGGAACATTCGTAGACAACTGGCTTCAATATCAGACTGGACTTATAGACGTATCTGACCCTGTTGTTGATAAAGATCGTTTTCCAGGGACAGTGATTCCAGTACCTAAACCTCGTGAGAAATTTGGACATATCGCTGCAAAACCAGTGCCTTTATTGCGACACTTAATCAGGATTTTCTCTGTAGAAGGTTCTGTTGTTTGCGATCCATTTGCGGGTTCAGGTTCTACTGGTATCGCAGCACGAAAGGAAGGACGAGACTTCATTGGGTTTGAGATTGACAGTGAGATCGCATCTATGGCTGAGGCTCGAATTCAATGCGGCACACATTAATATTTAATAACAATTAGTGAACTATAGTGAATCATAAATAAGTGGACTTCTGTTTGTACCATCGGTTTCAAACAACGTCTACCACAGCGAATAATAATTGGAAAAGGAGTTAAGTATAGTGGAACAAGCTACCACTTTAGATCATACTGAAGACGTATACGAACCATCGTTAACGCCTGATAGTCTCGGCAAACTCGGCATGTGGATTTTCCTTATAGGGGATACCATGTCTTTTGGTGCCTTGCTCGCAGCTTATGCCGCACTCAGAGCTGGAGCAGGTGTAATTGGATGGGTTCCGCCAAGTGAAATACTCGGTATAAACCTAACCGCAGGTATGACATTCCTACTAATTTGTAGCAGCGTCACAATGGTTAAAGCGTTAGAGTCAATTCAAAAAGGCAACGTGTCTCGGATGTGCACTTTCCTCGGTTTAACTATCTTAGGAGGTGTAATCTTTCTTGGATTGCAGGCGTATGAATGGACACACCTGATAAAACACGGGTTAACTCTCACCGATATTCCTGAACATGGGTTAAAAGGTGGTGCTATATCTGGTTCAAACCTTTTCGGTCCCACTTTCTATGCTATCACAGGATTCCATGGACTACATGTTACTGGCGGTGTGATATATCTGATTGTTATATTGATACATGGGTTACGGGGAAGATATACTGCTGAGTTTAACCACGAAGTAGAAATTGTAGGACTTTATTGGCACTTCGTTGACCTTATTTGGATTATGGTTTTCACCTTTATCTATTTACTGTAGGAGGTATTGAATATGGCTCAAAACGGACATAATGAACATCCGAAGTATATGTTAATTTTCTTATATCTTTTCATATTAACTGCTATTGAGGTAGGAGTAGCTATCCCAGAATATTCTATTGTTATAAAAGGTATTCTACTCATCGGTTTGGCATGTGGTAAGGCTATCTTAGTTGCTGCTTATTTTATGCACCTTAAGTTTGAGAAAGGTATTTTGGCAGCAATCGTTATTACACCATTTCTTATCTGTGTTTTTCTGGTAATTATGTTGATGCCTGATATTACTATGGATTCACGACTCAATGCTATAGAAAAACCAGCAGCAGAAGTCGTAGACACCACACAGCGCTAAGGATACAGCAAAGGTCAAAATCTACAAATTGTAGGCATAATTAAAATGGAGAATCAGACTGTAGACCTTAAGCAAAATGATCGAAAAATTGAAAAAAGCACACTACCTTGGATTGTGTTAGGACTTATAGTTATAGGTATTGCGCTTTTCAATTTATGGTTAGTATTTAACAAAAAACCAGATCCAACACCTGAGGTGGCAACAACTAACGTTCCAGAATTTAGTTTAATAAATCAGCAGGGACACAAGTTGACATTATCTGATTTAAAAGGAAAAGTTTGGGTTGCAGATTTTATCTTCACAAATTGTCCTACGATTTGTCCTAAAATGACACTGGAGATGGCAAACCTGCAATCGGAATTTAACTCACAAGAAATCAACTTCGTATCATTCACAGTTGATCCAGATAGAGATACAACTGATGTTCTCTTACAATATGCAAATCGATACGGAGCAGATGAGAATCGTTGGCATTTTCTAACTGGAAATAAGGAACAGATTTACAAACTGGCTAACAAGGGATTTAAATTAGCAGCAGCATATCACGAAGGAATGTTACCACATAGTAGAAAGTTTGTTCTCGTTACGCCAGACGGTGAAATATACGGTTATTACGATAGTCATCAGAAATCTGCTATGAAACGACTACGCAAGGATGTTAATACACTTCTTGGAAGTTAAAGTAATTGAACCTAATTATATCCTTTACAGCATTTCTGGTTCATTTCCCCTTCGGATTTTTCCGTGTGCGTTTCAAAAAGTTTAGTCGTCCTTGGAGTAGATGTTTATATATTCCAATTGTCCTGAACATTGTCGTCAGAAGATTTGTGCTCCATTGGGATTGGCAAACAGCGATGATTTACTTATGGCCAGCAGTTATATTCGCACACATACTTGGTGGTTTCATCGGTTCGCGCTACATATCTAAGGATAATATTGAGACAGAATAAATCCATTACCTTGTCTGACAAGTGTGGAAAAGATTATGAATAAAATATACGTACCCGTTGACAATTCAGACTATTCCGATGCCAGTATTGACTTGGCTGTAGAATTCGCAAAGAAATTTAATTCACAGTTGGTCGGATCGCACGTCTACGCCGCAAAAATGCACGATGTTCGCTTCAAACAGATGGAGTATACGCTGCCTGAAGAGTATCAAGATGAGGTAGAACTGGAAAAACAACGTCGCATTCACGATACACTTATCACTATGGGTCTTCAACTCATATCGGATTCCTATCTTGAAGTAATGAAACACAAATGCGAAAAGTTTGATATTCCATTTGAACCAAAGATGCCTGAGGGTAAGCACTACATCAAATTGGTTGAGGATATACAAGAAAGTGATTACGATCTGGTCATTATGGGTGCACTTGGCATGGGAGCAGTTAAAGATAGTCTGATCGGTGGAGTCTGTGAACGCGTCGTCCGACGTATCACAACCGATACGTTGATCGTGAGAAACCTTGAGCCAATTGAAGAGCAATCAGGAAATATCCTTGTCGGAATTGATGGGAGTCCAGAATCTTTTTCTGGCTTAAAAACTGCTATTAGTCTTGGACAAAAATTCAACAGACAAGTGGAAGCAGTTGGAGTATATGATCCATATCTACACTATATCGTATTCAATTCTGTTGTCAACGTCCTAACCGAACGTGCTGCGAGAACATTCAAATTTAAGGAACAAGAGCAACTCCATGAGGAAGTAATTGACACGGGACTTGCCAAAATATATCAGTCACATCTTGAAGTAGCCCGTTCTATCGCAAAAGAAGAACACGATTATCAACTGAAAATTACTCTACTTGATGGAAAAGCTTACGAAAAAATTATACAATACACACGAAAAACTGAGCCTTGGCTCCTTGTATTGGGTAGAATCGGAGTACATAGCGAACAAGATACAGATATTGGCAGCACCGCAGAAAACTTATTAAGACTTGCCCCGTGCAATGTACTCCTATCAAGTCAACGCTATTTTCCACAAATTGATGTCAAAGCTGAAGAAACCCTTGTATGGACACAAGAGGCAATGGATCGTATGGAAAAAGCACCTCCACTGGTTCGTGGAATTGCGAAGACAGCAGTACACCGCTTTGCAATTGAACGCGGACATTCTGTTATCACCGAAAGTGTCATAGATATGGCTATGGAAGCAATTATGCCACAACGTGCATCAGAAAAACTCACACGCGTTGCCAAAGAAATCGCTGAACAAAAAGTTTTAGAATCAGACGCTGTGCAGACATACATCTGCGGGGAATGTGGGTATGCTGCACATAACCAACAACCCGTTCAATGTCCTGTCTGTAGCTCTCCACCGGAACGGTTCCAAATGGTTGACAAAAATTCACTTGAACACATCGCTATTGACGAAGGTGGAACTGCTGAAGAGGAAACATTTGACGGTGTCCGTCTACAATGGTCAGATCAAGCAAAGAAAGCACTACGCACTGTACCCCGCGGTTACATGCGACGTAATGTAAAAGCACGCATAGAAAAGTCTGCCCGGTCTCAGAAAATTGGCACTATCACGAATGCATTTGCAACAGAGATTATAGACGACAGCATGGGTGAAGCAGCTGCTGTTCGCGAAGATGCACCTGAACTCAGAGCTATGCAATCCGACACCAACACACAAAATGTTACAACGAATGTTGATTTTGTAAGTACTCTGCAATGGACTGAGGATGCAATAGAACGCTTAAACTTAGTACCTGAAGGTTTTATGAGAAACATTACACAAACCCGTATTGAACAACGCGCACAAGAAGCAAATATCACAGAGGTTACACTCGATTTTGCCGCACGGGTTATTGAAGACGGTAGAAGCCTCGCAAACGAGGTACTGGGTGAATATTATCAAAACTCAAACAGTGGAGATAACACAGAATAGTAAGTCGGAGAAATAAAATGAAGACAATTCCGACGATTTCATTCCAAATCCTTGGACCAAATGAAGGTGCAGCCGAAGGTTCAACACACGGTCTGTGGTTTAAATTACAGTCAAACCCTCCGCCATCAGAAGATCTATTAATTGCTTTAACAGTCCGTTCACCAAACGGAGAGGAAAAACAATCTGGGACGATCATGATACTTAAGCATGAGAGCCATTCTGCTGATTTTTTCTATAAAACAGTTCTTGGTGAACTTGATGTGTGGATTGAGATTGATCCTATTACTTCTCTCACTAAACAAAAATTTCCAATTTATACAAACGAAGGTTATGTTATTGAGGATGGATTTAAGTTTCCTGAATACGATATTGGCACGTTGTCAAAAATAGTGCCTTATCAGTGGAACGGTCATGACCGAGGTATATGGACCGATGAAATTCGCTGATTTGCCGTACACGAGACACATAAATTAAAAACGAACCCTAACAAGGTTCTCTGAATATGGAGAATTATCATGCATAAACATATTTTTAAAATTACGTTGATTTTCCTACTTATGTCTCTAATGATAATTAGTTATGGATTTGCTGAAAATTGGCACCAATGGAGGGGACCAAATAACGACGGTATTAGTCAAGAAACAAATGTGCCTATCAATTGGAGTCAAACAGAAAATGTCAAATGGCGATTCCCTCTACCGGGCGAAGGTGCATCTACACCTGTTGTCTGGGATGATAATATATACCTTACCTGTGCTGATGGAGAAGATTTAGTATTAATGTGTATTAACACAGATGGTGAGGAACAATGGAAACGAGTGTTATCAACAGGGAACCGGACAAAACGCGGTGATGAAGTCAACAATGCTGCACCATCTCCAACAACTGATGGTAAATATGTTTGGACGTTTCTTGGTTCGGGTGATCTCGCTTGCCATGACCTTCAGGGAAATCCAATTTGGAAAACAAACCTTGAAGAACGTTATGGTAGTTTTAGCTTATACTTTATCATGTCCACATCTCCATTATTATATAAAGATAGACTTTATATTCAACTAATTCACAGCAATGCTTGGTTGGTCTTGGCACTTGACAAAATGACTGGTAATGAGATATGGAAACATGAAAGAGAGAGTGATGCCAGAAGAGAGTCGGAACAAGCATATACATCAACTATCCTGTACTGTGATTCTAAGCACGAATTCATCGTAGTACACGGAGCAGATTATGTTACAGCACATAATCTTGAAGATGGTAGTGAAATATGGCGATGTGGAGGATTAAATTCACATGAAAGATATAATCCTGCGTTCCGTCTCGTTGCTTCCCCTGTAGTTGCTGAAGGACTTATTGTAGTGCCATCTGCAAAAAATGGTCCAGTTCTGGGTTTAGACCCAGCAGGAAAAGGTGATATAACCGACACTGAATTCCAAATTTGGAAACTACAACGAGGAACACCAGACGTACCATCTCCACTCATTCACGACGGTCTCGTCTATCTGTGCAGAGAAAACGGTGTTCTTATCTGTCTTGATGCCAAAACAGGAGAGAAACTTTATGAGGAACGGACACATAACCACCGACATCGTTCTTCTCCTGTCTATGCAAATGGTAACATCTATTTAACTGCCCGAGATGGTGTAGTAAATGTTGTTAAAGCTGGACGCGATTTTGAAATCGTTGCTACCAATACCATCGGAGAGACCGTCGCAGCATCACCAGTAATAGTAAATGGCACTTTATACTTGCGGAGTTATGATGCTTTATATGCCATAAGCAACATAGTAAAAAGCGAAGAGTGAAAAGCTACAAAGAACTGCCGGATGATGCTGGTTCAAATATAATCGGTCAGGTAACTGCCCAAGCAAACCGACTCAGTAAACGCCTGTCATCAGTTAAACATACGATCGCTGTCATGAGCGGAAAAGGGGGTGTTGGTAAGAGTGCAATAACTACTAATCTTGCTACTGCACTCACGCTGAAAGGGTATTCGGTTGGTATTGTAGATGCTGACATCAACGGACCTTCAATTGCAAAAATGATGGGTGTTCGTAACATAACACTTGAATATACTAAGTCAGGTATCCTACCAGCAACCTCTCTTCTCGGTACAAAGATAATCTCTATGGATCTGCTTTTAGCGGAAGATGATGCACCTGTTATGTGGAATGCACAAACGCAAAAGGATGCTTTCACTTGGCGAACCACAATGGAGGTAGGTGCACTACGAGAATTCATTGGAGACACTGAATGGGGTGATTTGGATTACCTTCTCCTTGATTTACCACCAGGATCAGATCGTTTACCAAATGTGGTTGAACTTATACCAAATCTCGGTGGAGTGGTCGTCGTTACAATCCCTTCAGAAGTTTCACACCTGATTGTCAAAAAGTCTATTACAATGGCGAGAGACATTCTAAAGGTACCGATGATCGGAGTTGTTGAAAACATGGCTTACTATGTGTGTAAACATTGTGGTGAACCTGAACCACTTTTTTCTCCACAGAATACACCTGACCATGTGTTTGACGAAATAAGATTAGGGAGAATCCCTTTCGATCCAAAACTATCACTTAGTAACGACAGCGGGACACCTTATCTGAGTGAATATCCTGATACACCAGCAACCAAAGCAATCACAGAAATTGCACATAAAATTCAAAATTTCTTTAATACCTGATATAAGTAACTGCTTTTTGACTTTACCTTTAATGATATGGAGACTAAACAATGAAATTCTTATGTATAGACTGCGACACAGCGATGAAATTTAAGGACGTAACTCGTCCTGAACAAGGTTCCGTCACAGCAGTTTTTGAATGTCCAGAATGTTTCACTGAAATAGCAATGTACCTTAATCCATCTGAGACACAAATGCTAAAATCTTTGGACCTGAAACTTGGTGGTAACAATGAAGCAGTACAACCGATGCAGATGGTGCGTTCACAGTTAGAGACAGCAAAGAAGGATTCATTTACAAACATATCATCAGAAGTTACAAATGGTGAAACTGCTGAAGGTGGAAAATGTCCTTTCACCTCTGTAATCTCCGATGCCTTTGATGAAAATTCTGAACCTACGCCTGAACCAGAAACATCAGGTTTAAAATGGACACCCGAAGCACTTGAAAGATTAGAACGTATACCCAGTTTTGTCCGTCCAATGGCAAAGATGGGGATTGAAAGTTTTGCAAAAGATAACGGACATTCCGAAATTACTGGTGAAGTGATGGACGCTGCACGCGGAAACTTCCCCGCGCAGTTCTAATCAGATATTTACAGAGAGAAGAATTTGACAAACGATAATGTATGTGTTATATTATATTTTACATATAGTTGATATAATTGATAATACTGTATATTTATCATAAATGCCATCAAACAATCATATTATACCAATTTTAATAAATAATTTCCCATTACTGGATTTAACCTTTGTTGTTGATCGGTAATCTTTCTTCTGTAAGAGCGACATCTTATCATGAAAATCCCGGTTCAGACAATACTGAAAACTGAAATTGACATCAAACATATTGGATATATATTGTTATCAAACGCAATAACACTACAAAACCAAACGACCATCAAGTATAATATAACCCAACATCCAATACATAACTTACAAAACCGAGGAATCCAACGACAATCAGCCAAATTCAAAACGAAATTCTCAAAAACACAAAAACTAAAAAAAACTTGCTTTTAGTTGTTTTTTTTAATTTCCATTAAGAAAAAAGAACGACTTAAACCCATACCACTACAGGATCGAGAACACTTGACCAAAAACAACTAAAAAACAACTAAAAAACAACTAAAAACAACTATAGTGAACTTTAGAATTAACAGGACATTTTGAGTTGTGAATCAACGCCAAATGCGCGTATGGCATTTGGCGGGAGGGAACTCCGGTTCCCGACTATCAGTGTGCTTCGTCGCGATTCGGAGATCGCTCCTACGGAAATGTGTCTCTTTAATTTCAATGTTTACTATAAATAAAGATTAAGTTATTCAAGGGTGAAAATATTATAAGAGCATATGAAGAACCATCATAACATTCGTTGGACACAGAGATCTGATAGTTTTCGTAAGGCGTTTTCGAGACTAAAAGAAGCAGTGGAACTGGCACGACATCGAGAACTTTCAGATTTAGAAGCACAAGGATTTGTATACACCCATGAATTAGCGTGGAATACACTAAAAGATTTTCTGCAAGCACAAGATTTTAAGTTGTACGGTTCAAGGGACACAACTCGTGCAGCTTTTAAAGAAGGAATAATTGAAAACGGAGATGCTTGGATGGAAATGATTCGTCACCGCAATCTAACTACTCATACCTGTAACGAGGATACCGCAGAAGAAGTAGTTTCGGCAATTCTCAATATATATTTCTCCGAGTTTGAGACGTTATTGGAAAAAATAGATCTTTTAAAACAGGAAGAGACACAATGAAATACGGTTTATCAGACCGAACCCTTAAAAAAATACACACCGTTTTCAAGCAATATCCGCAGATTGAAAAGGCGATTTTGTACGGTTCACGTGCCATAGGCACATATAGAAACGGTTCTGACATTGACTTAACCCTCTGCGGCGAAGGGCTAACACACAGCGTACTCTCTAAAATTGACACCGATATTGATGATCTACTTTTACCCTATACGATTGACTTATCTGTTTTCAGTCAGATAGGAAATCCGGACATGGTTGCGCAAATTGAACATGTGGGTGTAAACTTCTATGAGAAATCTGAACATATATAATATTAGAACTAAACTTAATACAATAAAAAACAGACAATGCGGACGTTTGTTGAACTTTTAATTCGATATACCCATCTCATAGCGGTAATAATATGGTTCGGAGGTGTGGTCTTTTCAACCTTGATTGCAATGCCAATAGTTCGGAAAAACCTACCAGCGCAAGACCTATTGGCAATTCACAACCGATTTCGCCATCTAATCAGAGTGGTAATAAATATTATCTTACTCACAGGTGGGATTGTAATTTTTATAGTTGCTTGGAATAACGATATGAAAATCGAAACCGAATATATGATATATTCCGGTGCAAAGTTAACAGCATTCGGTATTATGACACTCTTTTGGGGACTATACAGTTCTTTATTTAGACGACATCTTGAAGCAACACAACCAGAAAGCAAAGTTATCATACCAATTCATATCACTGTCTTTGGTCATTTAACACTTTTCTCAGGATTAATTGTTTTTATACTTGCATTGTTATTGAAAAATTAAATGGAAAATACAAAAGTTCAAGCAGTCTCATGGAATATCACCAGATTGTGCAATTTGAAATGCACACACTGTTATCTTCCTGCCGGATTCGTAGATACCAACGAATTCCCACAAGGCTACCATAGAGATACAGAGTTGACACAATCCGAATGTTTTCGTGTAATTGATGAAATAGCCGAAATCAATCCACATATTCTTCTTATACTCACCGGTGGTGAACCTCTGTTAAGACCTGATATTCTGGAGATTTCAAAATACGCTTCAGATACAGGTTTTCTTGTCGTCATGGGAACAAACGGAGTACTTCTAAACGACGAAGTGGTTGAAAAGATGCAACAGCACGGAGTTACGGGTGCTGGGATAAGTCTTGATTCTATTCAACCTACAAATCACGACAAGTTTCGTGGAATGGAAGGTGCTTGGAAAGCAACAATGGGTGGAATCGAAGCACTCAAGCGGGCACAACTCGACTTCCTCGTTCAAACATCAGTTACACAATGGAATTATGACGAAATCCCTGAGATAGTAGAATACGCATATCAGTTAGGTGCGAAAGTGCTAAATCTCTATTTTCTCGTACGCACTGGAAGAGGTAAAACGGTGATGGATATTTCCCCAACACAATACGAGAAAATGCTTGAAACGATGTTCCAATTGCAAGCAGATTATAGCGGAAAAATGCTCATTGCTGCAAAATGTGCACCACATTACAAACGCTTTATTTATGAACAACAATCGGATTCAGCATTCCTTCAAGGTTATCCAAGTGGAACTTGTCCGTGTGGCATCTATTATTGTCGCATTAGTCCTGAAGGTGAACTGACACCGTGTCCATATCTACCCGTCAGTGTCGGTAATCTAAAAGATGAGAGTTTTGTCAAATTGTGGAATGAATCGGAAACATTTCATGACTTACGCAATCGTGATATGCTACAAGGAAAATGTGGTGCATGTGAATTCAGAGAAGTATGTGGTGGATGTAGAGCACGCGCTTATGCAACGACTGGTAACTATCTCGCTGCAGATGAATCTTGTGAATACCAACCGGGACAACCAGGTCAGAAACCTGTTCAGTTTGAAAAACGAACGGCATTTGGTACAGAACCTGATTACGATTTACAATGGAATGATGCTGCACAAACCCGATTGAAACGTGTTCCCTCATTTGCACGTGGCATGGTTGTAAAAAGTGTAGAAAAATACGCTCGTGAACACGGTTATCGTGAAATTACACCTGAACTAATGAAAGCGGTAAAAAAACGGTTTGATAAAACAGGTATTCCTTCCTTTAAACCGCGACGTTAGTTTAGTATTATTACAGCACCTCAACAATAGAGGATATTATGCTCACAACACAACAAGTTGAATTCTTTCAAGAGAATGGATACTTAATACTTGAAAATCTTATTGATTCAGATATAATTGATGGATGGCGGGAACAGATCTGGAAACATTACAATTCCAGTTTAGATACACCAGAGACATGGCCAGACGAGTATGTTGTGCAAAACTTTGGATTCTCCCCTCAGTTCGGTCAATTGCCTGCAATGCAAGAGATTACTGAACAATTGGGTGGTGGACAGTTTGCAGGTGGTGGTGGTTCGCCGCTTGTTAGATGGCCAAAACCTGATGACGAATGGAAAATGCCGGGTAGTGGACATATTGATGCTTATGGTCCCGGTGGATGGAGTCCGTTTATGATGGGTGCAACCACTTATGTATACGATGTTGACCCAGGTGGCGGTGCATTCGTATTTTGGCCCCAAAGTCATAAGACAACACATAAATACTTCCTGAAATATCCAGAACAGGTTGATGGAAGTTTCACAGACATAGAAGGTTGGGGGTGGCATGTCTTTTCAGATTTATCACCGGAAGGACCCAAAGAATTTATTGCATCAGCAGGGGATGTCGTGCTTTGGCATGCATATCTGTGTCATACAGGTTCAGGTAATATAAGAAACATACCTCGCATTGGATTATTCGCACGGTACCATCACAAACGTCGTGAAGAGATTAGATACGAAATTCCAGAAGATTTATGGAAATATTGGTCAATTTGAGGAGGAAAAATGAGCGATCAAATAAACGTACAGGAACGATTAACCAATGTGGAAGACCGTTTAGAACGTTTGGAAAGTCTGCTTACAAGCATTGATGAAAAGTTAGCACAGAAACAACCAGTAAGCAATACAGAATCTGAAGGCACTGAAAAAATACAACAGTGGGTGACAGATTACGTGTCAATGCGATTACAACAACTTGTTCCGGAGACATGTGACCATCCTGCAGAAGCAGAACTGCTTGATGGTCCTTATCTTGACAATACAAATGTGCCTTGTACCGAAGAGGTAGTACATCGTGTAAAGCGTATTCCAATACCCTTTGTGCGAGAGATGGTTGTCCAACGTGTTGCTGAGAATGCCCGTTCCGCCCAAGTTGAACGCGTGGATATCGACTTCTTTGAACAAGCTGCAACGTTCTGACAATGTAAAGCCACAGAGGAGTTCCCTCTGCCAAATTTCGATTGGAAGGACTTCTTAAAGGCTCCCGGGTTATAGTAAGATATAGGAGTTAAACATGTCATCTCTAAGTGCCCAAACATTATTCACTGCTGAGGAATATCTTGATTTAGAACGCAAGGCAACCTTCAAAAGCGAATACTTAAGTGGACAGATATACGCTATGTCTGGGGCAAGTCTCACTCACACGCGCATTACATTGGATTTAGCAACAGAACTAAACATCCAATTAAAGGAACATGAGTGTGAAGTTGTAACAAACGATATGCGTGTGAAAACAACTCCAATCATTTCCTATTTCTATCCAGATATAGTTGTATTTTGTGGAGAACCTGAATTTGAGGATATCTCCTTTGATACTCTACTCAATCCAGTCATAATCATAGAAGTACTTTCACCTTCAACTGAGGAGTATGACCGAGGTGAGAAATTTGATTACTACAAACAGATCTCTTCCTTGAAAGAATATATCCTCGTTTCACAAGACAAGGTTAGCGTTGAACACTACCGTTTACAGGATACACAGTGGACAAAGGATGTATTTCACACACGCAAAGACATGCTGACACTACCGTCCATCAAATGTCAACTTACATTGGAAGATATCTACACAAGAGTCACATTTGATAATTGAGGTTTCTAATCTCATGTTGTATAAATAAGAAGGGCATAACTATGGACTGGGTTTTCAACACATTCTCTGAATACCTTGAAAACGATTTTAAGAAGCGAATTGGAAATAAAAACCCTACTGTCGCTGACTTATGGGATGCTTTCCAAGTGTTGTTTCCCGCTACTTCTGCTCAACTTTTAGTACAAGAACCAATAGGTAACACAGTTAGGTTCAAACCGCTTGCTTTCTATCATGCTGACGAAATGGGACCGCTAATAAAAGCACCATTAGATTATCTCAAACTGAATTTTGGTGGAGGAAAATTCAAAATCAACTTTTACCACGGTATGCAGTTCATCGCTACTATTAATTTCAAACCGGAAGGTCCAGAAATTTGGAGAGATTTGCCTGAAATGGAGGATATCAATACCTCATGAAACAGCAACATGACTTCAGCGAGTGCCCAAAATGTAGCAGTGTCAACGTTCAGCAGTTGGATGGAGAATCATGGTTTTGTTTAGATTGCGATTGGGACAACTTATCTGAGATTACGAATGGAAATGACGAACTACTTGCATCACTTCGTCATGGGGATATCCATGCACGACGTATTGCTGCACAATCCTTAATTAATATCGGGGATTTTGATCGACACCTCGCTACACCATCAGATACAGAAGCATTGCTTGATGCACTTGAAGATGAGGATGCAGATGTCCGATACTTCGTTGCGGTTGCACTTGGCAAACTTGCAGCAAAACCAAGTCTTAACAAACTAAAATATCTTGCTCAAAACGATACTTCTGCCCTTGTCCGACAAGGTGCACAAACCGCAATTGAACAGATAGAATCACCTGTGGGATAAGGAGACCTTGATAGTGGAAAAGATTAAAATCGGTTACATTGGTTGCGGGTTTATGGCTCAGAAAGTCCATATACCCAATTTTGCAAGTATCCCTGAGTGTGAAATAGTTGGACTTGCTGAAGTGCGAACTGAACTCGGAGAAAAAGTACAAAAGAGATTTGGAATTCCACATCTTTACACAGACCATATTGAACTCGCTCAAAATACCGATATTGAAGCAGTGGCAGTATCCGCAGATTTTGCATTGCAAGGTGAGATTGCAAAAGACCTACTGCTTGCGGGTAAACACGTCTTTATGGAAAAACCGATGGCTGTTTCTGTTGAACAGGCACAAGTAATCGTTGACGCATCACAAAAATCAGGTAAAAAGCTGATGGTAGGATATATGAAACGTTACGATGCAGGCAACGAGATTGTTAAGGAGAAACTAACACAATTCCGACAAACTGATGAACTTGGAAGATTGACCTATGCTCGTAATCATGCTTTCGGTGGTGATTGGGTATGCAATCTTGATACACCTATGGATGGCACAGATGAACCCAAACCGAGTGCCCCACAGAAATTCCCTGAGTGGCTTCCTGAAGAATACTGGGGTAAATACATCGGATACCTTCAGCAGTATACACACAATGTCAATCTAATGCGTTGGTTTCTTGATGCTGGCGACAATGTTACCATCAAAGCAGTGGATTTAAATGAAAACGGATATACTGGTGTTGTTATTTTTGATATGAATGGAATCAGGGTAACATTGGAAACCGGGCATGTCTCGCATTACCGTTGGGATGAACATTCACAGATTTATTTTCAACACGGTTGGATTCATACATGGGCACCACCGTTATTGCTGAAGAACACACCAGCAGAGGTTGAAATATACAGAGCGGGAGAAGAACAAGAGATTACCCGTCCAATACCAAGACCTTCATGGACGTGGGCATATCACAGAGAAGCAGAATACTTCATAAAAAACCTACGCAATCCGGAACCGTTCCGTTCCTCTGCTGAAGATACACTTACAGATGTCAGACTATTTGAGGAAATCTACCGCATTTTTGTTGATCAGCAAGAAAGCGGAAAGAAATAGATTATGTTTTAGTCGACTTTGCTGTGTATTCAATCAGTTTAAATACCATAATTTATTATTTTCGTAATAGTATCTCAGTGTTGTTAATATTTACTGCCTGTTCATAGTTTTCCGCTAAGTATTGTGCGATAAGTGAATGCCGTTCCTCAACTGGAATACCGTCAACCCTATCAAACCAACCCCCAGTTTTAAAGATGACCAATCGTGTCTGATCTTTTTCAAGGTTAGCGATTATCTCTCGCTGCATTCCTGGCGTTGATGCATACGATACCATGTGGAAACGGGTAACACTCGGTCGATTAGCAAAGAAGTAATATGCTCCTTGACTTGTGAAGTCAAATATCTTTTCCTTGGGATCAGTATTTTCTTGAATAAATGATACTACCTTCTGAATTTGTTCAACCTGATTATCAGGAAGATCAACCTTACCAGCACGATCCAATTCCTCAGTTGCAATACGTGGTCTAAACTGGTTTGCCTGCATCCGATTCCATTTGTTACGGAAACCTTCCAGTGGATGATGCACTTCCCCAATGTACCAGCCACAAACAGCAATTGGAATAAGTATCCATGCAGCTGTTATAGCACTCCTCCAACGTGCATTCTCTTTTAGCATAGAGAGACGATTTCGTAGACTTTCTCCAGCTTCTCCATTCCTAAATAGGTTTAGAATTCCTGAGATACCTCGGTCAATTGGGAACAGGCAGATTAGCCACAAAAATGTGGAACCGTAATGTAAATGCCCACCATCTGATCTACCAAGAGCAGTACGGAAATATGCAATACCACCGAGTAATAGCAGCAGCAGTTTCAACGCATCATCTGCGGAAACACGACTTCTACATAACCGACGGTATGTTAGATATGACGCTACACACATGTATACAAAGATTGGAAGATACCATCGAAATCCGGTACTGAGGATGAAATCCCTCCACCCATTCTCTGATATAATTCCAAGTGTGCCTGTCAAAGATGGAAATCTTAGACCCCATGTTGCAATTTGGTATTTACACTGAATGTAGGAATTCCATATTGCATCGTCTAACGCACCGTGTGTTAAAAAATAGATTGCCACAGGAAGAAAACCTAAAAGAACACCGCTGCAATATGCTGTTAGAGGTAATGGTCGTAAATGAAATTGAATTCTACGTTGTAGACTGTAAATCGTTAGAAATAGACCTATTGCACCGAGTGTATACAATCCAACTTCTGTGCTATACCAAAATGCACAACTTGTGAAAAATCCAGCTAATGTAAGTTTCCAACCAAACCTAACAAGATGCATTAACCATGTCGGTTTTTCAGATAGATTACGTTGCCAAGGAACAAAGAGTCCTTTCTCCCTATTGTACGTAAGATAACTTGCTATGAAGACAAAACTAAGTAAACCGAGAGAATGCCTTGGTGATACAGAAAAGTTACTTCCAGATGCAATCAGAAAACAGATGAAGGCTGTAAAGAACCTTCCACGAAATACTTGCAAACCCAGTAGGTATAACGCAATATAACCCAGTGGTGCCAATACACGTTCCATAGAACGTACACCCATCAATGTAGGTTCAAATATCTTGCTACCGAACCAAGATAAGTAAGCATTCTGAAAAAGTCCATGTTGAACATATACATCACGGAATGCCACACCACCGTGTAACATCTCATTTAACGGTGCCAGACGTTCACCTTCATGGAACATATCAATACCACCATTTATATTGCCATTATACACAAGTAAATAAATAAATATTGGTATGAGTATATATTCACAACCACGGAAAAAATACCTTAATCCTTTTGGTTTTTCAGGTTTAGTTCCACTCTGAAGAGTCATGGGTTCTGTATTGACAGTTTCGCTCTTCCCTGTTTTTGGTTGGAATCTTCTGGAGTAGTGCCAATGCAATAGCAATACAAATTCAATGGAGAGAGTTAACCCTATTGGAAGTATTAAGCCCGTAATTCCAGCATGCTCGTAATAATAAACCTGCAACCAACACAACCATAGTGGGACCGAAGCAAAAGCATTTAGTTGTAATACTCTATGTATCGGTTGATCTGTTGCTTTTGCAGCCCAATTTGAATAAGTAAGCCAAACGAACCAATAAAGCGAAATAAGGATAGGTATACCAACAAGTGCAAGAATGTAGTAGAAAAATTCTTGTTGTTTTGGATACTGATTTACACTCACCCAACCAACTACACCTGATGTGTCATGGAATTGGAATTCCAAATAGTTTTGGAGTGTCATTCCTAATCCGATTGCAAGAGAAAAGGCGGATATTACGATAATGCGTATGTAAGGACGGAGGTGAACACTAAAACTGATGTTAAAGTCTGGAAGTAATCTTTGGAGGGAACGAAATAGTCCAGTTTGCAGGATATGCATCAATAGCTCTTATTAGTAATGGCATTCGGAATTTGTGAAAAGAGATTCTTATTGAACAACATCACCTTCAACAGGCTCAATTTGGACTTTGATATTCTTTAGGTAATCTATAGCGCGTTCAATCTGTTCAGATGTGCCTTGCATCTCTAACATCACCCATCCGGCTTCCTCTGTAACGTTTGCCCGTCTGATATTGGTAATCACGCCAAATTGTTGTCCGATATTGTATATTATTGGTTCTTTTATTTTTTCTGGTGGAAAAGTCAATCGCACCTTTAATGCCGTCATCTGAATAACTCCTGTTTAAGGTGTCTGTATTGTAACTTCAATAAAATCGGATTTAGTTTCATCCCATGTAAAAGCCTTTATTTTACTAATTGTGTTTTCAATAATTGATATGACGATGTATGCCACCTCAGGATATGTGGGTTCACCCCACATCATTGCATCCGATTTATCTTTTTCTGAGAAATAAGCCTCATGGTTTGGGTGGGAATGATAAAATGCTTTAATTGGACGATGTTGTGCATCTGCCTCTTTGTGTATTGCAATCAGGTCATCGGGATGCATTAAGTAGGCTGTGCGTGCATCGCGTGGATATGTCTCGGGGTCATTACTATGCATCTCATTTTGGATATTGCGACAAGGTCTAACAAATTCCTGTTGTTCCGTATGTAATATTACACCGCAGCATTCATCTGGGAATTCTGCCTTCGCATGTTCACAGATGTCATTCAAGGTTCTTTTTAATAATGTTACCATATTATTAGGACAAATCTCACACGAATTTAAAAATAATCTACTCAGACACGTTTTAAAATTATATACATTTGTGTTAGTGAACTGTAACCAATTAAATCATATACAGCAGTTTAGTCAATGGAATTTCCTATACAACATAATCAGGCATATTGTCTCGTTTTTCGTATAAGAATCATCAATATGAGAATAACGCCAATTATGCTAATAACCACCCAATTCGTTCTAAAAAAACTCCAGAAGATATTGAACCCAATCCATATCAATACCTCTATAGCGACAATTCCCGATGCTTTAACTCTAAAAGAACTCAACCTTCGCCTACCGGCATGTTGTCTTTTCAAATTATGAGATATTCGGTTTGAAATGAATAGAGTGAAAATGAAAATTGCAAGTAAAATGTAGTTGACAGTCTTACGTTCACCGGACAAAACTCCATTAAGTGTGGATTGAAAAAGAGGAGTAGGAAAGGAATAGGCTTTTGGAGTCTGACTGGTAATACCCTTTCTTTTCATGTCATCTTGTTGTTTCGTTGTGAAAGTTGTCTGGCTAAAAGTTTTCTCAGTATTTTGACGGGTAATCTCAAATACTTCTTTCCATGTAAGAAACTCGTCTCGATTTTCATCAGGATTGCTGTTTAATGCTTGAATAAGGTTGCTGGTAAACCAGCCGCCTGTTCTAACATTACTCCATCCATACTGTTTTTCAGTGGCAGCTGTAATATGCAAAAAACCTTTATGTTCAATAAACAAATTACGCAACACGCGTTCGGTGAGACGCGTCATATTTCTGCTGCTTTGTAGTGATGGATCTATATTTGATGAAACGAGGCTACTACAGCAGTCTGTTATAAGTATAGTTAATCGAGGGGATTTTACTTGTTCAATGGCGTTGACAAGTTCTGAACGAAACAGCCATTTGCCTTCAGTAGCGAGGAAAGTTTGTCCATCTTGGTTCATCCCACCATGACCGGCATAATATAAAAACACAATATCGTTTGTTCCAACTTTAAGATTCCTAACCCACTGTAATACTTCATCTCGGGTTGCATTATCTTTGGAACTCAACAATGTAGTTGTTTTTACCTCAGCAAGTTCGTTATGAACAGATGCCAAGAGATTTACCATATTTTTTCTGTCAATTTTCACGTTTGAGCCAATTTTTGGATCGTCATCCATAATTACTAACAGAGCATGGACCGTTTCGCCATTAGCGGGAAGAACATATGCCATGGAACTCAACAAGAAAACTAAGAGTGGTAAAATAAATATTGATTTGACATTTTTCATAATGTAATGAATCCTACAATACATATTTCATGCATAAAATTAACTGATATAATATTTAATTGAAATTTCAACGTTGGATAGGGATAGGGAAACGAATGTGCTTGAGTTCAATTTTTTTGTCTTTTCCATCATTAACCGGAACAATATAGTAGTCTTCGAATTCTGTTACATTTTCAGCATAAATCCATTCATCATTCCAAAAATACTGCAGAGCAAGTTGTCGTGTTCCCCATCCTTTGGGAGGTATTGTCCGCTTTGTTGCTATCTTGTTATTTGAGATCAAGGCACCTATTTTTTCCCGTATTTTGTCGTTGAAGATGTAAACATGGATCTGCGCATCTTTTGCTGCATAAGCCTTTGTAACTTTTGCAGGATACATATAGTCACCTTCCTCTATTAAAACGATTTCTGATTTCATGGGTTCCTCACTGCAAGCACTTATCAGGATAGCCAGTGCCAAAATGAATATAATATACTTAGACACATATACCTGTATATTAAACTTTGACAAAAAACGTGTCATAAGGAATATCTCCTAAGTCAAACCAAAACAACAATTGTGCCGCATGAAAATTTGTATGTTTACTGATATTGAAAATTAACATATTTTAATTTAGCGATTAAACTTGATTTAGGTATAATTCTTTTTGTAGCACCTGTCAATACATTCGTTTAGTAAGTCTGAAACAGATATTATCTGATTCTCCTCTTCACTTGTTGGAAACGAGATGAATCGACTTGAAGACCAAACTTTGGTGGTAATCCTTTAATCTGATTACGGACATTTGATATCCTTTCACTATGTACTGGGTGAGTAGATATAAGTTTTTCCAAGGTAGAAGGTTCTCGACGATGCACCTGTTTTAGTGTTTCAAAGAATCGGATGCTTCCTTCAGGTGAAATACCTATATCATAGACGTTTTGGACACCGTAGAAATCTGACTCTCGTTCATTATCTCTACTATACTTAAACAACCATCCTGCCGCAAGGATATCCGTGATTAACTTACTGAGTTTGCTTGAATCTTCATCTAATATAATCTGTTTTAATATCTCAACACCATAAACCTGTGTCAGACGCTTCATCGTATGCTGACCGACTATATGTCCAATTTCGTGCGCCAAAACAAACGCCAATTCCGATTCAGTATGTACTGCTCGGATAAGACCGAGATTTACGTAAATAAAACCACCTGGAACTGCATACGCGTTGATATCATTCGTGTCTACCACTTTAAATGTGTAACGGATATCGTTCCGCTTACTATGTCTCACGAGGTTCTGTCCAAGGTCCTTTATATAGTTAGTAACCACCGTATCCGTGTAAAATTTTACTTCCCGAGCGTGTTGTTCATCAAATGCCTTACCAAGTCTTAATTCCTCTTCGTCGGTGAAGATGTTTACATCACTTATTTCCTCAAGTATAGTATTACCCAATTGTCTTGCAGTATTTAAACTAAAACACCCAAGGTTAAAGGTTAGAAATAATGCAAGAAACCCAGAAATTATAGAGTAATATATTGATTTCACGAATTGGTTACTGATATATTTCGTTGAATAGCGTACAAAGGTAGTTATTTATTACTTGGACAATTTCATAACAGTGAAATTAATCGTCACTAATTATTGTGGGAAGTAAGTGTCTATTAATTTCTAAATTACTTTAACTGAAAGGATGGTAAGTATAAACGATCCGGCAGTTAATCTATATTATATTACACAAAACGCGGAATTAAGACTTGCAATTTATATTTTGCAACTTGTTGGGATTCTGTCTCTTTTACTGAAAGAATGTTAGTAATAATAACGTGGGTTTAATAATTAGTATTTGGATGCCATTTTATCCTAAATATTACTTTCATATAACGGTAGGAGCAGTTTCCTAACCAATGCAGAATACCAAACACGTATTCTGCCGAACACAATAATCTGATTTATCAAACTCACGTTATAAATTAACCTGCACAAGTTGCTATTTAGGTAAGTGTTTAACCACCAGCAATGGCGGGGATTATAGATATTTCAGCACCGTCAGTAACTTCTGTTTCTTTTCCATCAAGAAAACGAATGTCTTCATCGTTAAGATAAATATTCACAAACCGACGGATTTTTCCGTCATCATCACAGAGACGTTCTTTCATACCCGGATAGTTGGAATCCAGATTTTCAATTATAGTTTCAATATTAGTACCTTCGGTTTCAACCTCCGCGAGATTCTGCGTTAAACGTCTCAACGGGGTTGGTATACGAACTGTTACTGCCATTTTTTTCTCCTTTATCAGGTCAGTGGTCTGACAACATATTCAATGTTGTATGTCATGGATTGCGGAATTCAAATCCGCATTTGCGTAAATATCTCAAATAGCATAGTGTAGTCCACACTCTTTGTTATTATTTTCTGTTTCTGTATTGTTTTGCCAACGCCAACGTCCAGCTCGTTTCGGTTCACCAGGGCGAATTCTGGTCGTACAGGTTATACAACCGAGAGAATCGAAGTAGTGGCCACGCGCATCTGGTAGAAATAGCGGATTAACAGGAACATTATTGTTTAGGACAAATTCCCATACCTGTTCGGATGTCCAATGAAGCAATGGACTCACTTTGAGAATAGGATGCGGTTTTGATGAAATAGTTTCTACTTTCTGGAAATGTTGACGTGTCTCAGATTGATCTCTACGTGTACCTGTGATCCAAATATCTAATGTGTCTAAAAGCCGTTCCATAGGTCTTATTTTCCGTATGTCACAACAGAACTCTTGTTTTGACCTGCTATCAAAAAACAAATATTCACCATGTTCGGAAACCATTTTATCGACTTCAGATATATCAGGTTGAATACGTTCGATATCAATTCCATATCGTTCTTCAACTTTTTCAAAAAAAGTATAGGTTTCAGGAAATAGACGAAGTGTATCTACCGTACACACACGGAATGGCACATTGTTTTCTGCTGCCAGATGTATTTGAACCATACCTGACAACTGTCCACTGGTAACAATTGCTGCACGATCCTTAAAACTCTTAAAGAGTGTAAAAAGAACTTCCTGAGGATTTTCCGTTAAACTTAAATGTCGCTTCAATTCCATCAATGAAGCATTCTGAATTTGACATGTCATTCCGTAAATTTACCTGCTTTTATTCTATTAGGATATAGATTCCATAATATCTGTCTCAAGTTCAAAATATCTGCTCAAACTAAAGTAACGTTCTCCTGTGTCTGGTAGAATTGTTACCACAGTCTTTTTCGGACCCATTTCTTTCGCAACTTGCAATGCTGCATATACATTTGCTCCAGAAGACATTCCTACTAACAAACCTTCTTTTTTGGAAATTTCTTTCATCATTTCGTAAGCGACCTCTTCTGAAACTGGAATTACATCATCAATTATATCTACATTCAAGACTTCAGGAATCATACCTGCACCGAGTCCATCAATTCGTGTCGGTCCCGGCATACCCCCTGAAAGCACCGATGAAACCAACGGCTCAACAGCAACAATCTTTGTTTTTGGATTGTGGGACTTAATCACTTCACCCACACCTGTTAAAGTGCCACCTGTTCCTACACCTACAACAAGGTAATCTATATTACTTCCAACGGATTTCAAGATTTCAACTGCAGTGGTCTGTCTATGAATCTGTGGGTTAGCAGGATTCGAAAATTGGTTAGGCATATAATGTCGTGAATTGCGTCTTATGATTTCCTCTGCTTCCCATATTGCACTTGCCATTCCTCCGTGTTCTGGTGTTAGAACTATATCCGCACCAAATGCCGAAAGAAGGGCATACTTTTCACTACTTACATATTCTGGCATGGTCAAAATAACACGATAACCTCGTGCCACTCCGACTATAGAGAGACCTATGCCAGTATTTCCTGCTGTTGGTTCAACTATTGTATCACCCGGTTTTAGAATGCCGCGTTTCTCAGCATCTACAACCATCCCATAACTGATACGATCCTTAATGCTTCCACCCGGATTATAGGATTCCAACTTTGCATAGATTGTTGCATCCTCTTTATTAGGCAGGGCATTTAGTCGAACCATCGGTGTATTCCCGATGAGTTTTGTCAGATTCTTAGCGAGTTTCATATAGAATACGGATGTGGATGTGTAGGTGTTGATAATTGATTAATCTTACGTGCATGACAACAGAGCTCGTGTAAGGTTTTTGTATTCAACACATCTCTAATCTCTGTCTCAATCTCAGCAAAAAATTCACCTATTTCAGATGATTCCTGTAATTCAAAACCTTCTGTGAAATTAACTGGACCTTCTACTGCTGTGAATATATCGCCTATCCTAATTTGATCTGGAGGTAGGGCAAGACTATACCCACCATCAGGTCCTCGTCGACTTGTTGTTAAACCAGCACTTTTGAGTTGTAAGAGAAGTTTCTCCAAAAATGGTCCAGGAATACTGCGTTTTTCTGCCAACACAGTAACTGAAATAAATTGATTGTGATATTGTAAACCAAGTTCCAACATTGCACAAACTGCATATTTCAACTTAGCGGATAACTGCATCTGCGTCCATCCTTTCTATACCTAACCAATTTAGGTAACTATAATTATACTATATATTACCAAAAAAGTCAAATTTGTTCCTAATCAATGCGTGTTTAATTCCAAGCTGCTGGTTGATTGCATTGGAGCAGTAATTGTGATATAATAAAGATGTAATAAATACATAAATAATATATATAGTCTGAAGAAAAAAGATATGTCCAAAGTAACTGAAATCATTAACGACTTTGGTGAAAGAATTATTCAAGTTGACGGTGAGATTCCTGTTGATCTTCCAATAAAAAATGGAGATAGGTTTCTTTTTATCAGTCACGACCAGAGTTTTTTGACTCACGGAATTCACAAATACCCTGCTAAATTTTTCCCCGAATTACCACGTTGGCTCATCAAACGGTTCTCTCAGGAGCGTGATGTGATCTTGGATCCATTTGCTGGAAGCGGTACCACAAATGTTGAAGCACTTCTCTCAAAACGGAACTCTGTTGGGATAGATGTTGACCCGTTTTCACGATTCATTTCTAAAGTAAAGGTTACCCCTTTGTCAGAGAAAGCACTCAAAGCATCACAAAAAACACTTCTGGAGTCTATTTTAAATTATGATTCCACACAGGTTAACGATACTGACTTCCCGAATTTTCCCTATAGAGACAATTGGTTTAACAAAGAGATACTTCTTGAGTTAACCTACCTAAGAAATAAAATTCAACAACTTATGGTCAATGATGACATTAAAGATTTCTTTAAAGTCTGTCTTTCATCAATTATCCGTTCTGTATCTAATGCAGATGATAATTGTACTCGGACAGTAATTCGGAAAAAATTGAACAAATTGGTAAAACCTACTGATGCACTAAATCGCTTTGCTAAAACAGTTCTAACCAAAGTTCCTAAAATGGTTGCGTTTTCCCAAAACTACCCATTGGATATTAACGTTGAGTTTCCAGATGATATGGATGCAAGGAATATTGTGTACAAAGAAGGTCATTTTGATCTCGCTGTAACTTCTCCACCGTATGTCAACGCAGTGGATTATCCGAGGACTCATCAATTAGAGATGTATTGGCTTGGATTTGCACAGGATTCGTTAACTGCTTTGAAAAAACAAAATGTCGGGACGGAAAGTGTCTCTGCTCGCGATTACAAGCAAAAACATGAAATAGGTGTGCAAGAGGCGGACAAAGTTATCACTAATATCTATGAAATAGACCCGAGACGTGCATACATTGCCTATAAATATCTTAAAGATATGCGTGAGAATCTTGCGGAAGTCTACAAGGTTTTGCGTAATGGCTGCAGATATATTGTAGTTGTTGGCAATAATCGTATACGTGGACAGTTGTTTGAAAGTTGGAAATACCTCATGCAGATTGCTGAAGAAATTGGATTTGAAGTAGAAACTTATTTCGGTTCAGAGATTATCAAACATTTCATTAAGGTACCAAGAGAAGAACGTATCAACACCGATTGGATTTTAGTTCTAAAAAAATAAAATGGACAGAGGAATAGGATGGTTGACTCAGAAAAACGCGACCTGTTTTACTTCTAATTCCCCACCTAATGTATTGACACATTCCCTACTATAATATAAAATGGAATCATATCATAAACAGTGGAATTGCATAGAGATAAGTATATAGAGGAGATGATAGATGGCTAATAACGTTTTCCCACCGATGGATACTACCTATCCAATCGGTGACGCTCATGTCAAGAGTTTAGAAGATTACGAGGAGCGATACGCTGAATCAATTCAAGACCCAGAAGGTTTTTGGGCAACAATTGCTGAACGGATAACATGGTATGAAAAGTGGGATACAGTCCAGGATTATGATTTTGTTAAAGCACAAATTAAATGGTTTGAGGGTGGCACATTAAACGCCTGCTATAACTGTGTTGACCGGCATGTGGAAGCGGGACACGGTGATGAAACAGCAATTATATGGGAGGGTAACGACCCTTCTGAAGATAAGACATTCAGTTTTAATGAACTACTTGTAGAGGTAAAGAAGTTTGCGAATGTCTTGAAATCACAAGGTGTTGAAAAGGGTGATCGCGTCTGTATATATCTACAGATGGTTCCTGAATTGGCAATTGCTATGTTAGCGTGTGCCAGAATAGGTGCAGTACATTCAATAGTTTTTGGCGCGTTTTCAGCAGAATCGCTACGAGATAGAATAAACGATTCTTCTTGTAAACTATTAATTACGCAGGACACAGCATTGCGTGGTGCACGAAGCGATATTCCGATGAAAGCAAACGCTGATGCTGCAGTGGTTGATTGTCCATCTATTGAAAAGGTCGTTGTTGTTAAACGTACAGGTGATTCAGTCGATTTTGATACATCGCGAGATGTATGGTGGCACGAAGCGATGGAATCTGCTGATGCAGAATGTGAACCTGAAGTGATGAATGCAGAAGATCCGCTATTTATTTTGTATACATCAGGATCAACAGGAAAACCGAAAGGTGTTTTACATACTACAGGCGGATACTTGGTTTATACATCCTATACGCATCAACAGATCTTTGACTACCACGAAGGTGATGTTTACTGGTGTACTGCTGATATCGGATGGATTACAGGACATTCATATATTATCTACGGACCACTGGCAAATCGTGCCATTACGATTATGTTTGAAGGTGTTCCAAACTATCCAGATTTTGGTCGGTTTTGGCAAGTTGTGGAAAAGCATAAAATCAATCTTTTCTATACCGCACCCACAGCATTACGCGCCTTGATGAAGGAAGGTAATACATGGGTGGAAAAATATGACAGATCAACCCTTCGCTTACTCGGTACAGTCGGGGAACCGATTAAAGAGCCTGAATGGTTGTGGTATTATAACATTGTTGGGGAAAAGCGGTGTCCGATTATTGATACTTGGTGGCAGACCGAAACTGGTGGTATTCTGATTACGCCTTTACCCGCAGCAACGCCGCTTAAACCGGGTTCTGCAACGTTCCCATTCTTTGGCATTGAACCTGTGATATTGAATGAAGAAGGTAAAGAAGTCGAAGGTAACCCAGCAACTGGTTATCTCTGCATTAAAACTGCGTGGCCCGGTATCATGCGAACAGTATATGGTGACCATGAACGTTTCATTGATGTCTATTTTAGCAGATTCCCAGGATATTACATGACTGGTGATGGAGTGTTACGTGATGAAGATGGATATTACTGGATTACAGGTCGAGTTGACGACGTGCTAAATGTTTCTGGACATAGGTTGGGAACAGCAGAAGTTGAAGGTGCTATTGGACAACATGATGCTGTGGCGGAGGCTGCAGTTGTTGGATACACACATGACATTAAAGGACAAGGTATTTACGCGTATGTCACGTTGATGACAGGTGAATCTGCATCCGATGATGTGGAAACGGGTATCAAACAAGCAGTACGGCAACATATTGGACCTATCGCAACACCGGATAAGATACAGTTTACACCTGCTTTACCAAAGACCCGATCAGGTAAAATAATGCGGCGGATTCTTCGCAAAATTGCTGAAGGTGATATATCTGATCTTGGGGACACCTCTACGCTTGCAGATCCAACAGTTGTAGATGCGTTGGTAGAAGGTAGACAGTAAAATCTCTTTTGGTGATGTATATCTACTTTCGACTCATCTGAATTATAAATTGAGATTTCTAATTGAATGGGCAGGTCACTGAACCTGCCCAATTGTATGGTTAAAGGATACTTATGGCATCAGCACAAAAAATAGTGGATGTATTGAAAAAACAGAATATCACCCATGCTATTGGAGTACCAGACAACGGTAGTGCGCGAATATATGAACTGTTACGTGAAGAGCATGATATTGAGGTAATTACTGTAACTCGCGAAGGTGAGGCATTCGCAATCGCTGCAGGATTATATATCGGAGGTAAGAAACCTGTAATTATTATTCAAAATACTGGTTTCCTTGAAGCTGGTGATGCATTCCGAGGCACTGTGTTTAACATGCAAATCCCAGTTGTTGTATTCATAGGATATAGGGGTTATAATAATCGGGATGCTGAAGGGAAATGGGTTGACTCTGTTGCAACATTCCTTGAACCAACACTTAAAGCATGGAATTTACCATACCAGATGTTAGAAATAGATGAGGATATAGGTCATATAGATTGGGCTTTTGAAAAAGCGGTGGAAACATCTCTACCTGCGGCAGTTCTACTCATTGGACATGCGACATAAATGACTATGGAAAAGAAGAATATATTCTGTAATAGTTACAAGTAGATAAGAAGATTGGAGTGAATTTAATGCTAAGTGTTGAAGAAGCACGTCAACAGATGTTGGAAAGTATCCCTGTCCTACCGACAGAAAAACGAGGTATACTTGAATGTTCAGGTTATGTACTTGCTGAAGAACTACATGCAAAAGAAAACATCCCACCTTTTGACAATTCTGCAATGGATGGTTTTGCTGTACGGTCAACAGATGTGAAAGATGCAACCGAAGAAAATCCTACAGTGCTATCAGTTGTGGAAACTATCGCTGCAGGGTATGCCCCAAAAAAACAAATTTTAAGTGGACATGCTGCACGGATTATGACAGGTGCTATGATGCCAGAAGGTGCTGATGCTGTCGTCATGCAAGAGGTAACAGAACTTGTTGGAGATAAGGTCAACATCTTAGAAAGTGTAGATAAAAACGAAAATGTCCGTTTTACTGGTGAGAGTGTAAACATGGGAGACTGTGTTATATCTCCGGGTAAAGTGCTTCGTCCTCCAGAAGTCTCCATGATGGCTTCTCTTAATTGTGCTGAAGCGTCAGTATATAGTAAACCGAAAGTTGCCATAGTCTCGACTGGTGATGAACTTACACCACTTGGTGAACCTTTGAAACCGGGTAAAATACGGGATAGTAATCGATATGGAATCTATGCACAAGTGCAGAATGCTGGTGGGATTCCGATAGATATGGGCATCGCTCCCGATGATGAAGCGGAAACAGAGCGTATCTTCCGTGAATCCATTGCGAAAGCTGACGCACTGATTACAAGTGGCGGTGTTTCTGTCGGTGAACACGATATAGTGAAAAATGTCTTGACAAAATTGGGTCAGATGAACTTCTGGCGTGTAGCGATGAAACCGGGAAAACCACAGGCTTATGGTGAAATTGACGGAAAACCCATTTTTGGGTTGCCGGGTAATCCTGTATCTTCTCTCGTAGTATTTGAACTCTTTGTACGTCCGGCACTTTTAAAAATGGCTGGACACACCAATCTATTACGTCCAACCTTTAATGCTGTCTTGGCATCTGATGTGACCAACAAAGATGGAAGAGTCAATTACATGCGTGCAATCCTGACTGAAGAGAATGGTAAGTACATTGCTAAAACAACTGGTCCACAGGGATCGGGTATATTACATTCTCTTGTTTTAGCCAACGGATTGATCACCATTCCATCTGGTGCGTCTCTACAATCAGGCGAAATAGTGGACGCACAATTTTTGGATTAAATGGGTATATATGGATAGCATAACTTATCTCACTACAAGTTGGGGAGAGATGGCGTATGCTGATTCTGGTGGTACTGGGATTCCACTACTGTTCCTACATGGTACTGGCTGTGATTCAGAAGATTGGCAGTCTGTAATTGATAATTTACCGAGTAATCAACGTTGTATCACATTGGACTTTAGAGGTCATGGACAGAGTAGTACACCTACCAAAGCATTCACCATATCTAATCTTGCAGATGATGTATTAAAACTTGTAGACTTTATTGAAATTGATAAGATTATTCTCGTAGGACACAGCCTTGGTGGTATGGTTGCTATGGAGGTTGCCAGAAATTCAGCAAGTGTTACAGGACTTGTTTTACTTGAGGGATGGACGAGTCTTTCATCTGCTGGCAGTACGTTTGATGGGGGAAGGTTTTACGGAACACTTTCTCAAATAGAAATAACCAAGATACAGAAAAAGTCAACTGAGACTCGAAGTTGTTTTGAGCAAAGTATCTGGGGAAATTTTTGGTCAACTGTCAAAGAATTTGATGCCTACACTTATCTTGAACAAGCATCAATACCCATATATGAAGTCTTTGGTGGAATGGGTAAAAATGAAACAACTAAAAAGAAGTTACGCATTCCACCAAACCCAAATATTCAGACATTATGGGTGCCGAATGCTGGACACTATTTACCCCATGAATGTCCAGCAGAAGTTGCTAAAATATGCGTTGATTTTGTAGAGACGTTATAATCCTATTCTTCAGGAATTTCAACCGGCAAATCCAGCCGGTCTCCCCATTCTTTCCAAGACCCAATATAGTTACTTACCATTGGATACCCAATTAGTCGCAACGCTAAATAGGTTTGGGAAGAACGGTAACCTCCCTGTCAGTAGCACACCACCTGTTTATCGTGTGTGATACCAACCGTCTCATACATTTCTCGCAATTCAGTTGCGGGTTTAAAAGCACCTGTTTCGTCCAGATTGTTAACCCACTCAATATGGGTTGACTTTGGTATTGCCCCTGCCCGTTCTGCACGTGCAACCCTTCCATAGTGTTCATCATCTGTGCGTGTGTCAAGTACAACGAAATCCTCTTGTGTCAGATTTGCATATATCAGATTCGCTTCCATGTGTAATTCGTGTGCTGTTTTTATGGGAAATGGTGTTACTACAGGAGGTTCAACACCTTCTGTGCTGACAGGTCCCTCTGCAGCTAACCAAGCTTTGAAACCACCATCTAATAAACGAGTTTTGGAATGACCTAAATACTCACAAAACCAAAATCCTCGAGATGCATATATACCTGAGATATTATCATACCAAATTATAGTTTTCTCAGAATCAATACCACGTTGTTGAAATAGATATGCAATCATACACATAAATGAATCTAATGTCTCTTTACCTGTATTGATCAAACTTAATCCAAACAAATCAAGGTGAAGTGCCCCTGGTATATGTCCTTGGATATATTCATGTGTTGGACGTGTATCAACGATGCAATACGTTTCAACATCAAGATTATTTTTCAGTTCCTCTGTAGAAATAACCAGATGAGGATTTTCATATCCTTTGTACGCCATTTTTCACCACCTTTCCGGTAGAATTTCCTCTACCATTTATTAGTTTTATTGTTTTCCATTTGCCTGTTCTATACCATATCCACATAGCAATGCCTTGAACAACATTAGAAAGTGCAATTCCGATCCAAACACCGTTTAGACCGATAAAATGTGATAATAAAATAACAAGACCTAAACCCACACCAATCTGTGCGGCGAGAGTAATAATCATTGGTGAGAAAGTATCACCTGCACCGTTGAGTGCTTTACCTAATACCAGTGAAAACGCTATAAAACCAAAAGTGAGAGACAAGAATTGAATGTATACAGAACCAATCTTTATCACTTCTTGGTCGTCGGTAAATATTCGTATGAACACTTGCGGGAAAACTAAGAATAATATTCCAATTCCTGTCATTACCGTTGTTGCCAGTATATTTCCAATTTTAGCTGATTTTTCTGCGCGTTCTATCAAATTTGCCCCCATATTTTGACCAACAACAGGCGCAACAGCATTGGCTATACCAAAACCTGGGTTCATAACCAGTATTCTGAGACGCATACAGATCGTATACGCAGCAACTGCAAATTTTCCATAAGGACCGATGACCCAAAGGAATCCGAGCCGCGACAAATGTCGCCAGAACCCTTGCATAGAACTATAAATTCCTAACCTTAAAATGTCAAGCATTTCTACAAGATCAGCGCGCAATAATACATTACGAAATGATATAGGAGCTTTACCACTAAAACAGAGAAAAAGCAGAATAACAACACCGATACCTCTACCGATTAGTGTTGCATAAGCCGATCCTGCCACACCCAATTTTGGGAATTTCCACAAACCAAATATCAGTAGCGGATCAAGTCCAATGTTAACCAAGGTGGATATTATCAACACAACCATAGGTGTAACAGCATCACCACCCGCACGGAAGATTGAACCCAGCGTCATTGAAAGAAACATCGTACTAATGCCGATAAGAATAATCTGCATATAGGTTGTACCAAGTTGTATAACCTCAATGTCTGTTGTTCGGACGGCACGTAAACCGAATTCAGCCAATGGATACCCGATAATACCAATTCCTATGGCGGCAAAAAAGGCAAGTAGTATAGCCTGCATCGCCACGTATCCTGCTTGTGCGTGATTCCTTGCGCCAAGGTATTGGGAGACCATTATCCCCGCACCCGTTGATATACCGAGAGATAAAACAGCAATTAACCGCAACAAATTACCGCTTATGCCGACAGCTGCGATTGCTGCTGGTCCCAATCTGCCGACAAAAATCATATCAACAATATTGAACGCATCTTGGAGTATGTATCCACATGTTATCGGTACTGCAAGTTGAATCAGATGATGTAAGAGACTACCTTGAGTCAAATCACCTCGTTTTGTGTTCATTAATATCCTAACTGCATAGTTTTGTAGGTAATATTATCACTACCTATGTTATTTCAGGCTCTTGTAGTTCATAATTGAACTTGCATTTTCTATGCGACTGGTTTATACTCAAGTGAAAACATAGGTTGGAATTTAGGAGAGGAATAAAACAGTGCGTGTATTGATAATGTCCGATATGGAGGGTGTTAGCGGAATAGTTGTTTGGGATCAGGTAGATGGTGGTGCTGCAATGTTTGAAGAAGGTAGACATCTCTACACTGAAGAAATCAACGCTGCGGTGCGAGGTGCTAAAGCCGCAGGTGCTACGGAGATTGTCGTTGTTGACTGCCATGGAGCCGGTCAAGGTTGGACATTTAACTCGCTCATTCCAGAAAAGATACATCCCGAATGTGAATGGGTAGCACACCACGGTTGGGGACGTTACGATGATATGTGGAAAGAGGGTTGCGATGCCTGTTTGCTTATCGGTATGCATGCCCGAAACAACACTCCGGACGGTGTCCTGTGTCATACTATTTCTACTGTACAATATAGAAACTTATGGTTCAACGACGACCTTGTTGGTGAAACTGGTGTAAACGCTGCACTCAACGGACACTACGGTGTGCCGATTGCGCTTGTTACTGGTGATGTGGCAGTGTGTAGAGAGGCACAAGAACTTCTCGGTGAATCACTTCCAACGGTTGCTGTGAAAAAAGGACTGAGTCGATACAGTGCGCGACATACCCCTCCTGTACGTGCTCGCGAAATGATAGAGCAAGCAGCCAAAGATGCTCTATCAGATTTAACGAGAGTTCGTCCTTATATACCCGACAAGCCAACAACAATAAAGATTGAAGTCTCCAGTGTAGATAAACTTTCTGATTTCAAAGGTAGACCGGGTGTTAATATAACTGGTCCGGTCAACGCTGAGAGTCACGGAGAAGATTGGATGTCAGCTTGGAACAACTTCTGGTCTTTTGTTTAAGATTCATCAAGCACATCAAGTGGATCACCAGTCGCATCTTTGCGTTCCAACAACTCCACCTCATATCCATCTGGATCTGTAATGAAAGCCATCTTCATTCCACCCGATGTAAACTGTTTACGCCATCCATCGGGCCATATTTCCAATCCTGCCTTTTCTAAACCGTCACAGAATTCAACGATGTCGGGAACACCTATAGCAAAATGCATTAAGTCTTCTTGGACTTGTAGATCAAAATCGGGTGAATAAGTTAATTCTAATGTGTGTGCGTTGCCGGGAAGTTCCAGATGTACGATCTGATTACCCGCTGGTGATTTGTCGCTACGACTTAGTACTTTGAATCCGAGATGATCACAATACCATTCTATAGATTTGTCAAGATCGCTGACGCGAACTCTTGTATGTAAGAATACAGCCATAAATGTCTCCTATGTTTAAATTATTGTAAAGGTATTTTATCATGTTGAGATAATATCATACCATTGTATTTTTGACAAGTAGATTTCTGATTCTGTGTCCGTGATGTCGTGACATGGTTTTTATCGGTTTTTTGCTCCTTCTAAAAACGTACACAAAAAGGCTGTTTTTCGTTTTTGTGTACGTTTTGGTATTTGGGGTTATTCCAGTCTGGTACTGGGTTTATCAGTGTGTACGAAACTTTTTGAAAATTTCATTTGTGTACGTTTTTTATTTGCTTGGTTATGGTCGGTTTTTGGGTGTACATTTTTTGGGTAACGGGTCAAGGTTTTTGTTGATGTTATGGGTAGTGTGCGTTTTTTGTTTTTCATAGTAGTATTATAACAGGTGTTGGATTGGGGTGGAAGGGTTTGGGTGGATTGGAACCATAAGTTTCATGTATGATTCATGTATGTTTCGGATTTTTGGTTTTTGTTTCTGAATCACTGAAGGCACTGAAGACGCTGAAGACGCTGAAGGAAGAGGCTTTTCAGTGTGTTCCGTGATTCAGACAGAATTACGGGTGAGGAGACCTTGTCCCTACGATACGATGCCAGAATTGCTTGTTGTCAGAATCACTGAAGACGCTGAAGACGCTGAAGACGCTGAAGGAAGAGGTTTTTCAGTGCGTTCCGTGTCTTCAGCGTGTTCCGTGTTACAGGTAGAATTACGGGTGAGGAGACCTTGTCCTACGATGTTGTCTGAAACGGGATTTTCAGGATAAAAGGTCGCGATTCGGAGAGTGCTTCTACAAAGGGAGGATTAATATCAAGAATAATAGGATTTGGAAAACTGAATGGTTCTGACCCGAAGTTGAATAGTCTTGACAGTAGGTCTCTATTTTGGTATTATATAATTGTGTGTGTTAGACAATACAAAAGTTATATTTACATAAAATTCTATGTAATACGTATCCACATTGATTAACTCCACAGTAAGACATTGCTATCTTTAATTTTAACAGATTCTACACAAGATTCCAAAAGATACGGAGTGTATTATGCCTGCAAATCTTCCTCCAACCTACTATAAACTCAAGCATCAGCATGAAGCAGCAAAGACAGATGAGGAGCGGTTAAGTCTGTTAGAGGAAATGTTGCGTATTGTTCCGAAGCATAAAGGGACAGAGAAAGTTGTATCGGATCTTCGTAAACGCATTGCAGTATTGAAAAAAGGTGGGTCTGCCAAAGGTGGTAACAAGTCTGGTAAGAAAGGGTATAGTGAACATATCCCAAAGCAGGGAGCAGGTCAAATTGTGATGTTAGGACCACCTAATAGCGGAAAATCGTCTATACTCTGTAAGTTTACGAAGGCAAAAACTGAAGTATCACCCACTCCTTATACAACAACGATTCCAGTTGTAGGTATGCTTCCTTATGAAAACATCCAATTTCAGCTAATTGATACGCCATCTATAATGCAAGATTTTATCTCTCCTTCGGTTTTGACATTAGTCAGAAACGCAGATTTATGTCTCGGTGTTGTGAGTCTTGCAAACGATAGTCTGTTAGATGACTTAGAGATGGTCATAACAATCTTCAACGATCAAAGAGATGGTGCTGCTGAAGATGAGGAAGGATACTTAGTCGTTGCTAATCAATTGGATGCTCCAGGGGCAGCAGATAGGTTAGAGATACTTAAAGAGTTTTATGGTGATACTGCACCAATATATGCTCTATCTACTGAGACTGGTGAAGGTATAGATGAATTATTGCGAGGACTTTACAGCATATTGGATATCGTCCGTGTCTATCCGAAAGCACCGGGCAAGCCTTTAGAACGCGATAATCCTATTGTACTTCCAAACGGTTCAACTGTACTTGATGCTGCTCTCGGTTTACATAAAGATTTTGCTGAATTCAAATTTGCTCGGATATGGGGACCTGAATGGCACGATGGACAACCTGTTAGTCGTAATGATGCCATTTTTGACGGAGATGTTGTTGAATTTCATTTGTAAATTACATAAAGAAAATCTATCAGAATATTCAAGATTGTAAATATGGAGGAAATAATTGTGATAAAAATACAAAAGACAGAAAACCAAAAATATATCTATTTTACAAAATCTATATTGGATGCAGCAGAAATAAATGTTGGTGATGAAGTTGAGGTTACAATTCAAAATGGACGAATAATTGTTGAAGCTGCTGCTCAGGCACGTAGACGGTCCGATCTGCAAACATTACTTGCTATGATGCCTGATGACTATGAACCTGAAGAAATAAATTGGGGAAAACCTTCTGGCAAAGAGGTATGGTAAATGCCAAGATATGTTCCCCAGAAGGGTGATTTTGTTAGTTTATCTTTTGATCCGCAATCTGGATATGAACAAAAAGGTAGACGACCGGCACTGGTAGTCAGTAATACACAATTTAACGTCAAAACTAAACTTGCTATGGTGTGTCCTATAACTAACACTTTCAGAAATATTCCTTTCCATGTGTCAATTCCGCAGGAGGTGTCACTTACAGGATATATTATGGTAGAACAGATTAAATCTGTTGATTATAACAGTCGTAAAGTTGCATTTATTGAAAAATCACCAAATAGTCTACTTTATGAAGTTCTTGATGTATTAGATGCCTGTCTGTATTAACTTTCATAATGACTTCAATGGATTAATTCAACCTGTTGCGTAATTCAATCAAGCAATAAAGATAATGAAATACAAAATGAATAAATTCCCCTATCTTTTATTATCAATCCTCATCCATCTTGTGCTAATGCTTGGGTTGTTTTGGTTTTCTGCAACTGAAGAAACACAGCCCAAATTTCGTGGTAAGTTTGATGTTGAATTAGTAATGTTGCCTCGTCAGGATGTCGTGAAACCACCAGAAGAACCTGATATTCCGATACCAGATGTAAGTGAAGTACCAAGCATTGATGAAGTTGAGAAACCCCTACCTCCTCCTAAACCGAGTGTGAATTTGAATACAGATTTACTTTCGGTTGAAAAGGAGAATGAATATGCACCAACTGATAGGATACATAAACAAGAAAACTATAAAAAAGAAGAGGCAGTTTCAAAAAGTAATTCCATTCTTAGCAATAGAAAAGCGGAAAAAAAGCCGAACATCTATACAAAAAGTGTAAAATTAGACCGTGAATTGTTGGCAATTTCATCAGGGTCTGAATCCACACCAACGGAGCCTATAGACGAAACAGACATTATTCAGTTAGGTACAGAAAAAGGGTTGAACGAGGTTTCATTAAACGCTGACACACCAAATATACATTATGGCAGTCGTCGGGGTGACGCTCTACGTGCATCAGGAATGGCTAATACTTGGGGAGGTGGAAGCACATCGGGTAGCAACAATGTCGGTGGTATATATGTCAAAATGATGACTGACATCGCCATGCAACTCGCTGCAGCAACGACATCGGAAAAAGTAGATGTTGTATTTGTACTTGATGAGACAGCAAGTATGGTAGACAATATCCGTGGTATTCGTGCTTATTTTGAATATATATTTGATGCATTGGAACGAGATGGACGAGATGCTACTTTTGGATTGGTTACATTTACAGATAAGGTCAAAACCTATGGACGTACGGATGATCTCGGAAAATTCAAAAATTGGCTTTTCAAGATAGACGTTGACAGAGGTGGGGATATATCAGAAGCTGGTTTAGATGCATTGATGGCAGCAGTTGATAAGATCAAATTTAGACGTAACGCACAACGTTTCTTTGTTTACGCAAGTGATGCTGCGTTCCATGATGCAGACTATGATGGTAGGTCAATCTATAGTCTTGATGAAACTATCGCAACTTTACAGAAGGAAAAGATTCGCGTTGAAGTGATCGGACTTGATTATTTGCCTGTCAAACAAATTGCTATGGCGACAGGTGGCACTTGGCGTGCAATACCGGGTAAAGGTTATTTGGAATATATTCCACCTATTACATTAACAGAAAAAATGTTATCCAAATTGGGGACGCTGAGTAAGAATAATGGGACTGTTGACGATACAATAACTGTTTATGTGAATAATCCACCCCGTCCAAATCAGTTGGTATTGACTTGGAAGGTTCTTAATCCAATAGGTGAAAGATGTTATGGACCATTCACTGAGAAAAGAGACATTCCAAATGATACATCAACTAAAATTGAAATGACACCTGAACTTGATTTCGATGCTTTTCTGTCTATCCCTGGCAATTACACCGTCATTTATAGACTTGAAAATGACAAGGGACACAAAAGCATCCTACGCAGGACAATAACATATTAGAAAGTAGTAGGCAAATTCCATTGCAAGACCAATTGAAAGAACAGATTTTTGAACAGTGTCAGCACCAATATAACGACATCGTTGCTATCCGTCGCGATATTCACCAACATCCAGAATTGAGATTTGACGTTGAACGTACAGCAGATATTGCAGCCAAAGAACTTGAAACGCTTGGTATGCATGTGAAAACGGGAATTGGGAAAACGGGTGTCGTTGGTGATTTAGAGGTGTCTGGTGCGAGGAAGAGGATAGCATTACGTGCTGATATGGATGCACTTCCTATTCAAGAACTTACGGATGTACCATATAAATCAAAGATTGATGGAAAAGCACATTTGTGTGGACACGATGCACATACTGCAATGCTGATTGGTACAGCAAGAATTCTATCCTATTTCAAAGATGAACTTAATGCAAATATCCGTTTTGTTTTTCAACCGTGTGAGGAAGCGTACCCTGGTGGTGCGCAAGCAATGATATCTGATGGTGTGCTTGACGATGTTGATGAAATTTACGGTTTACATGTTTTCCCGCTATTCCCTGTTGGTCAATATGCAACTTGTGCTGGTCCAATGTTGGCACAGTCAGATATCTTTGATATAACAATCACTGGTAGGGGAGGACATGCTGCATTTCCACACCTAACAGTTGATCCAATAGTTTTAGGTGCACAGTTTGTTAACGCAGTACAATCAATTGTTGCGAGAAATGTGAACCCTTTAGATTCCGCAGTCGTCAGTATCACACAATTTCATGGAGGAGATGCAAAGAATGTTATTCCACCATCTGTAACGCTTGGTGGAACAGTTCGGACTTTGGACAAAGAGGTACAAAAACAGGTTAGGACACAGTTGGAAAACCTACTTGCTGGGATCGTAAAAGCACACGATGCTACTTACACATTTTCTTATCAAGAGGGATGTCCCGTAACCTACAATCATGAACCGTGTGTAGAAACGGTAGTATCCACAGCACATAGTTTAGTTGGAGAGGAAAACGTGAATTACCCAATATCACCCATATTGGGTGGAGAAGATTTTGCTTGTTATTCGCAGAAAATACCAGCATGTTTTGTTATGGTTGGCGCGGGAAATGAACAGAAAGGCATTGTTAATATGTGCCATCATCCACAATTTGACATAGATGAAAGATGTATGATATATGGCATGGCATTAACGGTGAGTCTTGGATTGAAGGAATTCTAATCAATATTGAAAGGTTAATAAATAAAATGGTACATTCTATCGGTTATTGGAAGCGAATTTCAGTCTCAATGTCAATTTTAACGATGCTTCTCTGTTTCTGTACTTATGTCCATGCACAAGTGCAACCGAACAGTGATGCGACAGCGAGAATCCAGACACTCAATGCAATTCAGGATGCCAACGACCACTATTACCAAAAACGTTATACCGAAGCGATTAGAGCGTATGAAGTGTTGTTAAAATCCGAATTGAGTGAAACGCAAAGGGATTCCATGCGACTGATGCTTGGACAAAGTTACGCTAAACTCGGTCGAGATGCTGAAGCACGCACCATTTTTAAGGCGATAGTTGATGAGAATCCTGACGGTTCTTATGCAACTCAGGCTGTACATCAGCTTTCTTACCTATATAGCCGACGTTATCAGTATAAAGAGGCAATCATTCTGTGCAATCAGATATTACAACAACATCCTGATACTGCTGCTGCTGCAATTGCAGCTTACTTAACCGCTTACTACCAATATGTAGAAGGTGATTTAGAGAAGGCTATGGAGAGTTACAAACATTTTCTTGACAAGTATCCAGATTCGATTTATCGCACGACAGCTGTCAGTAGTCTTGTTAGGTTGTATACTAAAAACGAACGATATGCAGATGCAGAAGAACTCATCAGAAATCGGATGAAACTAAACCCTACAGATACATCACTTCTTGAGGAATTAGCCAATTTATATCAACAACAAGGAAAATCTCAAGAAGCAATAGAACTATTTCGTAATGCCCTTGAAAAGAATCCAGCAAACTCATCTATGCGACGCAAACTTGGATCTCTGTATGCTGAACTTGGTAATAAGGAGCAAGCAATTACGGAATGGAAGAAATTGGTGGCGGGGGATTATGACGAACATCAACAACTGGGTGCTATCTATCTTTCACACAAAATGTATACTGAAGCGATAAAGAGTTTTCAGCAGGCAATACAGAAGAATCCCCGATACGGTTATCTCTATGTTCAACTTGCGGATGCCTATAAAATTAAAGGAGATATTGAAAAAGCTGCTTCAACCTACCTTGATGGATTACAAAATGTTGGTTCAAGTGTAAGTCAACGTGAAACTATATGGAAGGCAATGCTGGAAATATATCAAGGAGATAGGCAGAAACATCTTCGTGACAAGTTGATTATGCAATACGAAAGAGTCTATCACTCTTCACCGCAAAATCTGAACTACGGATTGACATTAGGTGAACTTTATTTTTATGATGAACAACATGAACAAACACTAAACATCTATACAAAACTTCATAAATTCTATTTTAGTTCAATTGATGCAGCATTGGGAAGATTCGCTGATGATTTAGTGAGAAACCAGAGTCCATTAGCAGCTGATTACTTCAATACAATATTGCAGAATTCAAGAGATATAAGGTTTCTCTCCAATACTCGCTATAAACTGGCAAAATTGTACACATCTACTGAGCAGTGGGATAATGCGGTCACACTCTTGAAAGAGATTAACAAAAACCAGATTGCCTCTGTTGATAGCCAAGTACTTCTTGCACGAATTCAATTACATGGTCTACATAATCCAAAAGCTGCACAAATCACGCTTCAACCTTTGCTAACACAAAATTTACCGTACGATCAATTAATGGAAGCTAATATGCTTCTTGGAGAATGCCATCTTCTCCTGAAACGGTGGACGCTTGCCAGACAGGTATTAGAACCAATTACATCAAGTCTTAGCAGAATAAGTGCGTCTGCACAAAAACTTATCGGTGATTCCTATTTCTTTGCAACAGAATTTGATAATGCACTTACCGAATATCATAAGGTTATACATGTATCAAAATCGGACGAATTAACCAATGATGCGCTTGAACGGATAGTGCTTATTCAGGATAATAATGATTATCTATCGCTTCCACTCACTGACTATACCAATGCACTTCAACTTTTCCTTAATGGTGAAATTGACGCTGCGATAACTCAATGTGAAGACACGATATCAGTTCATCCTAAATCAATGATAGTTGATGATATATATATGCTACTTGGGAGAATATATCGTTCTCAGAATGCTATTGGAGATGCACTTCACTCATATAAGCAAATTGTTTCCCAAGAGAGTCCCTTAGCAGCAGATGCTCTGACGCAAATTGCCGATATATACCGTATAAAGAAAGATTACACAAACGCCCATGATACCTACACAACGCTGCTTACAACATACCCCGACAATAGTATCGTTCCACATGTCCGTCAACAGTTAGATGAAATAACAAAGTTGATGAAGAACGGACAACCTAATACCCCATGATTTCATATATGCTATTTTATGTTTGAGATAGTATTTAAGCCTTTCCTTTTTATCATCTGTGTGTTATTGTCAGCAAACACAATACATGCAAATGCAGATCAATCCACTATTTATTTTTCAGAACAGACAGAATCAGCAGGTATTCATTTCAAACACCTCAACGGTGCTTCTGAACAGAGATATTTACCTGAAACTATGGGTGCGGGTTGCCTGTTTTTTGATTACGATAACGACGGCAACCTTGACATCTATCTTGTCAATAGCGGTTCTTCCTGTGCTAATGTCTCTCTTCCTCGCGCAAAATCTGATGAAATGAACGCACTCTATCGCAACAATGGTGATGGCACTTTCACTGATGTGACGAACAAAGCAGGTTTTCAGAGAAATCTCGGTTTTGGTATGGGGTGTATTTCTGCAGATTATGACAATGATGGAGATGCTGACCTATATCTCACAAATTTTGGTAGAAATCAACTCTACCGCAACAATGGTGATGGCACCTTCACTGATGTGACCAACAAAGCAGGGGTAGGAGATTCTCATTGGAGTGTCAGTGCCTCCTTTGGAGACTACAATCTTGATGGTTACCTCGATCTATATGTTGTCAACTATCTTGACTATAGGGTTGAAACTGCCCATCCATGTGTGCTTGAAGGTGTACATATATACTGTGGACCGCATGAATATCCGGGTGAAACTGATACGTTTTATCGCAACAATGGTGATGGGACGTTCACCGATGTCACGACAAAATCTGGCGTGCGAAATGATGGAAAAGGATTAGGTGTAGTCTTTACGGATTATAATAACGACGGTTATCCTGACATTTTCGTTGCGAACGATGCGGTTGAAGATTATCTGTATAGAAATAACGGTGATGGGACGTTTACGGATGTTGCCTTATCTGCAGGTATTGCCTATAATTCCGAGGGGCGTGCAACAGCAAGTATGGGTGTGGCAAATGGTGATTACAATAACGATGGCTTGATTGATTTGTTTGTTACGAATTTCTCGTTAGAGGTTAACAGTCTTTTTCACAATGATGGTGATGGATTCTTTACCATGACGACCTTTGATACAGGAATTGCAGAAGCAAGTTTTTCGCAACTCGGATTTGGAACGCAGTTCTTAGATGCAGACAACGATGGTAGGTTAGATATCTTTGTCGCGAATGGACATGTGTGGGACAATGTAGCACAAATTACACCCTCCCTCTCCTATAAACAGACATGTCAAATATTTCACAACACAACATTAGGAGATTTCAAGGACATTTCCAAGTCAGCAGGAACTTTTTTCACACGTCCGGTTGTTGGTCGTGGTACTGCAACAGGAGATTATGATAATGATGGTGATATAGATATACTTATTACACTATGCGGCGGAAAACCAGTACTTCTTCGGAACGATTCTGAGACAGACAACCGTTGGATAAAAGTTAAACTGTTAGGCAATCACAGCAACCGTGATGGAATCGGTACAAAAGTATATGTAAAGACAGAAAACACAACACAGATGAAAGAAGTCACTTGTGGAGGTAGTTACGCATCAGGATCTGATTACACACTCATATTTGGACTTGGTACTAACGAAATTGTGGAATCAATTGAGGTAAAATGGTTGGGAGGACATATCCAAACACTTGATAATATTACAGCAAATAAAGTGATTCATATTGATGAAAACCGTTGAATTCCCTTGACAATTCCATTAAACAGACTTAAAATTACAATATAGGAGGATACGCTTAATATGAAAAACAGAAGTTTTTGGAAATTTATTTGTTATAGTCTTTTTGTTTGTGGATTTGCAACAATGACTACAATGTTAGGCACCATTGCTTTAGCAGACACATTCGGTGACCAATTTAATGCTGGTGAATTGCAGAATCCCAGTTGGAAGTGGCAAAACGAACCGGCAACTTGGGATATCGGTGATACCAGCGAGGGTAACTTGTATATTGACAGTCAACCTAACCGAAATGTATGGGCATCAGATGATTCACACTTCTTGTATCAGGAAACAGATACTGACATGTTTGATGTTTCTACACATTTCCGAGCCAAATGGGATACCACTTCTGCTGTTAATGGAATTCTTGTGAAAAGTCCAGCAGACAATAATTGGGTAACAGTTAAATTCTGGTCACGTGATGCGGGTCCAAGGGGACATATACAGTATCAAACCAGACAAGCAGGAATGGGACCCCCAGATGTCCAATGGAGATTTGGTGATTGGGGAGACGTTGAGCTGTCTTTCCGACTCCAAAAAGAGGGTAATACCTACACCGCTTGGTATAAAGCTGAGGGTGATGAAGATTGGATGGAAATCGGAGAAGGCACCTTTAACTTGACTCCACCGCTTCAACTCGGAATATATGCTGGCGTTGCCGCTGGTTCAGGAAGTTTAGAGGTAGAATACGACTATTTTGAGGACCATTTGAACCCAACTGATGTTGAACCTGAAGGTAAAGTTGCAACAACATGGGGTGTGGTGAAATCACGATATTAGTATTTGGGTGGGACAGACTTCGGTTTGTCTCACCATGTTCTATATACGGACATTGTTTAATCACAGTAGACTATTTCTTGTTTAAGCAAAGATGGTATGGTAGAAATATAAAGTAAAGATATTAATTAGATTCTTATGTAGGAGAAACAATGAAAGATCGAAATTTTAGTTCTTTTTCCCAGGTTTTCCATTATGAAGGGAGAAAATCTCTATTATGTCTTTTCGTACTCTGCATGTTTGCAGCGTTAGCACCATGGGTTGGTAGTGTAGATGCAGCTGATTCATTTGGTGACCCCTTTGATGGCAAAAAATTACAAAATCCAAATTGGGAATGGAATAACGAACCACCTAATTGGGATGTTGGTGAGACACGCGACGGATACCTATACATGGATTGTGAAACAAACCGTAATCTATGGGCAGGTGATGCATCGCATTTTCTATATCAGGAAACAGATACTGATACGTTTGATGTTGAAACTCATTTCCGAGCAGTTTGGGAAACAAATTCTGCGGTTAATGGTTTGCTTGTGAAAAGTCCAGGTGATAATAATTGGGTAACGATTAAATTCTGGGCACGTGATGCTGGTGCAAGAGGACATATACAGTATCAAACCAGACAAGCAGGAATGGGACCCCCAGATGTCCAATGGAGATTTGGTGACCATGGAGACATTGAAATGTCTTTGCGACTCAAAAAAGAGGGCGATACTTATACCGCTTGGTATAAAGCTGAGGGTGATGAAGATTGGATGGATATTGGACAAGGAAACTTTGTATTAAACCCACCCCTTCAACTCGGCATTTATGCTGGTGTTGCTGATCCTGCAGGTTCACTTGAAGTGGAATATGAATATTTTAGAGATAATTTGACTCCTTTCAATGTTGATCCCAATGGAAAAGCCACAACGACATGGGGAGCAGTTAAAACCCGCTATTAAGGGAGTAAAGACTATGCGATACAGCATAACTATATTTCTCTGTCTATGTGTCGTTTTTCCTGTATTTGCTGATAATTTTACTGATGTAAGTAATATCGCAGGGGTTCATCAGAGAGAAATTGCAATTGATGAAAATTCCGGGGCTTGGTTCGGTCCCGGAGCAGCCTCTGCGGATTACGATAACGATAGCTGCTGGATGGACATTTTCGTCGTTGGTGATGGCGGATTACCGAATGCACTTTATCACAATAACGGTAATGGCACATTCATGGACATTGCCGATAAAGCAGGTGTAGCAGATACACCAAACGGACGAGGGTGTGTTTGGTTAGACTATAATAATGATGGTTGGAGTGATCTTTATATTTCTTGTGATGGACCAAACTTTCTCTTCATGAACAATGGAGATTGTACTTTTACAGATGTTAGTGAGGAAGCAGGAATTGCTGATGCCCAACATGGTACAAGCATTGCTGTTGCAGATTATGACCACGATGGGTGGCTTGATATCTATGTTGCAAACTGGGGTCGTCCTGCCTCTTTGCTGGTCTTTAATCCCGCACCAAGAGTAAATGTCCTATATAGAAATAATGGGGATGGAACTTTTGAAGATGTGGCACAATCTGCTGGTGTTGCTGATGATGGCATAGCATGGGGAGCAATCTTCTTTGACTATGATGGCGATACCTGGGCAGATCTGTTCGTAGCAAACGATCACGGTCCGGATAAACTCTATAGAAACAAAGGAGATGGAACTTTTGAAGATGTTTCAGAACAATCTGGGATTGTGACACTTATCAGAGGTAAACCGACTGGTGCTATGGGACTTTGTGTTGGGGATTATGACAACGATACCGACCTTGACCTTTTTGTTACTAACTACGATGAAGATCTGCTCTGGAGGAATAACGGGAACGGGACTTTTACAAATGTAGCAGAGGAAGCTGGAGTAGCTAACACAGGTGTAGGATGGTATGCAAGTTTCATTGACTTTGACAATGATGGTTACCGCGACCTTTATGTAGTGAATGGTGATGTAGACAATTCACAAAAGACCAACTTAAACCGTCTCTATCATAACAATCGTGATGGTACGTTTGTTGATCTTGCCGATGCACTCGGTGTGACTTCTGATGCTGTCGCACGTGGTGCAACATCTGGTGATTTTGATAATGATGGAGATGTGGACTTCTATATCGTCAACAACACTGGTTATACGCTTTTACAGAACAATCTTGATCATCACAGTCGAACGCGTAATCCTAATAACCGACGTATTAAAATTCGTTTGATTGGAACGATAAGCAACCGAGATGGTATCGGGACACGAGTAACAGTCAAATTAGGTGACCTTGTTCAGACACAAGAGGTAATCTGTGGCACAGGTTTCTTGGGTAGCGATAGTTTAGAACTTGAATTCGGTTTCGGTCCTACCTCACAACGAGGATCTGTTACCTTGGAATGGCCCTCGGGTATAGTTGAGGAATATACGTTCAGTTATGGACACGATTACCTGATTTTTACTGAGGATGATAAATTGGTAACTGCAGTTGAACCCAATGGCAAACAGCAAATAACCTGGGGTAGGATTAAGACTGTAGAAGTGTTTCAAAACTACCCTAACCCGTTCAATCCTGAAACATGGATTCCGTATACACTCAATAAATCAAGTAAAGTAGAAATCTCAATCTTTTCTCAAGGTGGAGAATTGGTGAGAGAATTTAATCTTGGGATCTTACCAAGCGGAGAAAAAAGACTTTTTTGGGACGGGAAAAATAGCGATGGTGAAACCGTTTCAAGTGGTATCTATTTCTATCAGTTTAAGGCAGGTAACACCGAAAGTGTGCGAAAAATGTGGTTAATGAAGTAAGAATGCACAACATATTTCTAAGATGGTGGGGTTGTGGGGCATTTGATGTATGTTTTGGAGACATTAACATCGCCTTTGACCCCTATCTTTTTAATAAGAACTTATCAGAAGCAAAACCGATATTTGATTATATCTTCATCTCTCACGAGCATTTTGACCATTGCCACCCTGCAACCTTAAGGAAATTATGTGATGGCACACGATTTAAGACATTATTCGTCAATCCAGGGTGCATCACACCTGCCCAACCCATCAATGAGAAATATGGAGATGCTGCCTTTGAACGTGATTTACCCATAACAAAACATATTCCTACAGATAAAGTCCAGGTCGTCTACCCAAAATATCTCAACGATATACAAGGCACTAATCGTTCATTTCAAGGATCGGATATACTTGACTTAGGTAACATACACGTTGAGATTATTGAAAGTGGTGAGAACCAATCTCCAGATTTACCGACAAACGGTTATTTTGTCAAACATCTCCCTATGAATATCTCCTTCCTACATATTGGAGATTTACACGAACCGTATCCTGCGTTAGGTAAATTCAAAGGAAAAGTAGATTTCCTAATTCACATGAAACTTGGTCTTGGTCAGGGCAATGAACATCGTCTGAGTGAATTGATAGATCTCATCCAGCCACGTTTCATGATACCTACGCACTATCGCTCTGATCGGAAATCAGACCCAATACCTGAAGGACATTGGCCTCCTAACGTCACTGATGAGATGGCATTCATTGAGTCAATACGTGAAATTGTTGGTAATAAAACACACATACTTCCTTTTACGGCTGGAATTGAATATGAGGTGAAAATGCCTGAGAAACAGGTTATCTGGAAATGGGAATGGTATAATACATGGACAGTTCCACCTTGGCGTGAAAAATAATGATTGGATAACATTAACGCATAATTAATATAAAAGTCATTACAACGTGCTCTGATAAAATATAGATTGGGAGAACATTATCGTGTCATCCTCCAAAATTCGCGTTGCATTCTACGGATGTGGCAATTTTGCAAAAAAGAACAGAATTCCGAACCTTTTGGAATTGGATTCCGTTACTATAATTGCGGCATGTGATAGTAACATAGATGCAGCCAAAGAAACTGCTGATCATTTTAGCATCTCACACGTATATCAAAGTGGACATGAAATGCTTGACGCTTTGGAATTTGACGTGTTATACTCTATCGTACCTGCGTATGTGCGAACTGATGTTGAAGTCGTCGCTGCAGAAAAAGGTATACATATTTTCAGTGAGAAACCTCAGGCGATCAAAATGCAGGTCGCTAATAGGATTGACCAAGCAATTAGGAAAGCAGGTGTTATCAGCACCGTTGGATTTAGAGAACGGTATCGTCCTATTTTCCAGAAAGCACGTGAATTCTTGTCTGATAAGAATATCGTGCATGTCCGCTTTCAAAGCTATGGTGGAATGCCTGCTACTGTTGATAACAAAGCCAATACGTGGTGGGCAGATATGAACAAGTCGGGCGGTCGCGCCCTTGACTGGGGAGTTCATGCTACTGATTATAGTCGGTTTATGACAGGTTTGAACGTTGTAAAATCACAAGCATTCTATTGCGAACGTGAGAATTACGCTACACCATTGTCGTCTATTTTTAATTACTGCTTTGAAAACAGTGCTACGATGACTCTAAATTTCATATCAGCAGGTCCGAGTCCCAAAGACGAACCGTGGTTTACCGTTTTCTATGAAGGTGGACACCTAACCATTTATAGATACGATAGAATAGAGGTAAACGGTGAACTGTTTTATCAGGCAGAGGACTTCAATCCGTGGCTGGAGCAGGACAGAACTTTTATACGTGCTGTTCAAACCGGAGACGCGAGTATATTGCAAAGTGATTATCACGATGGACTATTCTCTTTAGCACCTGTACTGGCAGGATGGGAATCCTCCCGCCGACAAGGAGAATGTATTGATCTGTCTTCTTTCCTGAATACATAATAAATGCCATTTTACACAATTTATATTTGGAGGATAATTTATGGATGCAAAATTAAAAAAGATACAAATTACACCGATGAAGTTTGACAAAGATGGAGATGTGCAAAAAGAGGAATTTGCTACTCTAACGATTGAAGTTCCGATGGATAGCGCGGGACAACGTGAAGCAATTGTATCAGTGCTACAACTCCTTAGCCGTGAGTGGGTTGTAATGACTGTTGAAGGTAAATCTCCCGGTGCAGTTGGCACTGCATAGGTCAATCATGAAAAAAAGTCATCTCTTTACACCAGGTCCAACACCAATTCCACCAGAAGCGTTATTAGCAATGGCGCAGCCGATAGATTACCATCGGAGTGAAGATGCTGTCGCGCTTATTAAGGATGTTTTAGATAAACTAAAACACGTTTTCCAAACTGAGAACGACGTACTCTTCTTGACCTCATCTGGTACTGGTGCTATGGATGGTGCAGTATCAAACTTGCTATGCCGAGATGATAAAGTAATCGTTATACGTAGTGGCAAATTTGGAGAACGTTGGGCAGAGATATGTGAAGCGTATGGCGTAAAAGTAATCCCAATTGATATTAGATGGGGTGATTCAGTCGCACCTGAAGTTGTCGAATCTACGTTGTCCACTCATCCTGATGCGAAAGCAATCTTTGCAACACTATGTGAGACATCTACGGGAGCATTGCACGACATTGAATCCATTGCACGAATAACACAATCCACACCAACATTACTGGTTGTTGATGCTGTCAGTGCACTTGGTGCGGACGATTTACAGATGGACAATTGGGGTGTAGATGTTGTCGTGTCATGTTCACAAAAAGGTTTGATGACACCTCCCGGTCTCGCTTTTGCTGTACTCAATGAGCGTGCGTGGAAAGCAACTGAACGGTCGAATCTTCCGAAATACTATTTCGACTTTCGTAAAGCACATCAACGTGGATTAGAAGGTTCTGTCCCGTATACACCTGCAGTTACGCTTCTTGCAGCACTACAATGTGCACTCAATAGAATCTGTGAAGAGGGTATACGAAATACGATTTCCCGTCACAACCGAATGGCTATAGCAACTCGTAGTGCTATCAAAGCAATCGGACTCCAGTTGTTCGCGGCATCTCCAGCGAATACATTAACCTCAATCCGTTTACCAGATGGATTAGATGGAAAAGCTTATGTAAGAATGATGCGAGAGAAACATGGAATAACGTACGCTGGTGGACAAGGAAAGTTGTCTGGTAAAATCGTTAGAATTGCACACTTAGGCTGGATGAATGAAAACGATGTAATTGTTGCCATATCAGCGTTTGAAAGAGGTCTATCAGAAATTGGATACGATATCCGACTTGGCGCGGGTGTCACCGCTGCCCAAGAGGGATTTAAAAAATCAATGGAATAAATTATGAATGTAGTACCAAAAGAATTTATCCGTGTAATGCCAGATACTATGCGCGGGTTCACCAGTGAGTTATTTCAGAAAGCAGGCACTACTGAGGAGGACGCTGCACACATAGCCAACTTATTAGTTCTCACCGATTTGCGTGGTGTATTCAGCCATGGAACACGGCAAACACCAGGATATGTAGGAATGATGCTTGACGGTAAAGTAAATCCACGTCCAAACGTCCAATGCGTTGATGAATCCCCAACGACAGCAGTATTTGATGGGGATGGTGGAATGGGGCATTTTGCATCATATCATGCTGCGAAGGCAGCAGTAAGTAAAGCCAAAGAAATGGGATTAGGTGCTGCGACGAGTCGGAATCACTTCCACTTCGGAAGTGCTGGCAAGTATACGCGACTTGCTCTTGAAGTAGATTGCGTGGGTTTTGCCGTTTCTTGCCACCGGTTTCGACACAGTCCAGGAGGTATGATTGCCACTGCAACTGCCGCATCACCGATGAGTTTCGCTATTCCTGCGGGAAATCAACCACCCATTGTCGTAGATATGGCAATTGGAATTGATACAAATCAGCCGTTTGAACAAGCGTTTAAACAAAGTCCCGCAGCATACTTCAAGATGTTAGGTTTAAGTCATGTCAGTCATGCCCTTGGTGGGATGATGGCAGGAATATGGTTGTTCGATCAACCACCAGATCCCCCAATAATATGGGAAGGTGCGAACCAAGGAGCATTCATTTCAGTGATTGACATTTCACGATTCCGTCCACTTGACGAGTTTAAGGAAGAGATTGACCAACATATCCACGATGCAAGACAGATGCAGCCTGCACCTGGTTATGATAGGTCAGATCTCCCCGGTGGATTAGAATGGGAACGTGAAAAGGAATGGTCTGAAATCGGTATCCCGGTAAGTGAAGGACATCAAGATCAGTTGAAAAATATTGCGGAACGAGTTGGCATCCCTGCACCTTTCTAATATAGGTAAGAAAACGAATTATTGATGTGACAAATAGAAATGTATGGGTATAATACTATGTTTCTCACGCGCTGCTGAACTGAGAATGACCCAAAATGAATATGTCTGAAACTACTATTTTCGATTCCCTCTATGAACAGCGCAAAAGACCGCTTCTTGCAAATACGCTTGAACGACTTCGCCCTATTTATAGCAATACAGACCTAAATGCTTTAAGGATAGATAGTACAAGTCGAGAAGGTTTATCTCAACGTTCAGGACGAGGATTTGTCAATCGGGATATACTTGAAACCGTACTCGGGAATCTCTTGGAATGTGTTGCCCCTGGGTCACATAATGCCCGACATCTAAGAAATCAAAAACATGATCTTTCCGATGCGATTGAAGAAGTAGCGGATCAATTGTATGCGATGGTGGTTCAGTCGTTTTTAGCTGTACGCGACGAAACACATCTTGAGGCAGCTCTACAGACCGTTTTCTCTCTTCTATGGGAACTCCCTCGGTTGAAAAGCCGTGCACTTTGGAATCGTTTCGCATCTCTCAAAGATCCCGCAGTATGGGATGCATATCTCCTTCATAACGGAATCTCTCGTGAAAAACTCGCAGCGATAGATTTCCGAAGTCAAATTGACAATGCGATACAAGAACGTAGTTTTGACCCATACCAAGATTATCTCAGCACTTTGAACCTTGGATCCGCTTTTGAATATCAACTCCAATTGGTAGTCAGTACATATCCTGGGTGGCGAGTTCTCTTTTACCACGATGTTGCACATGCATTGACACGTATTGAGGCTCCAGATGATAATTCAGACCTACACAGGGTTCCTGTTCCGCTTTTACCTCGTGCAATTGCTGAACTCGGAGGACGTTATTATCAAGCCGATTTACACCCCGAAACACAAATTGGTGATGCCAATTTGTTAGAACATCCTCATCGCGGGGTGACGACTGGACAGACAGGAATTATCGGTTCTGGATGTGTCATATATCCCTGCACTCTCGGTGGGTTGAGTGTCAAAGTGAAACAACGACATCCTGTTATTGGTGATTTTGTTGAAATAGGAACAGATACAAGCCTACTCGGTCCTGTCCAAATAGCAGACCGCACTACTATCGGTACAAATACTGAAATATACGGTTTTGTTGAGATAGATCAAAGGTGTCGTATCGGTTCATCAGTGGTTATTGGAACGATTCGTGGTGCTTCTGAACATCCCGGCAAAATAATGATCGGTGATGAAGTGCGAATCGGTGATGGTACAGTCATTGAAAATACATCTGAAATGGATCTGATTATACCGACTCGCGCGCAAATTCCCGCACGAAGTCACGTAGCAAATGACGGTTTTGGTTTTCCCAGATATATCACGTAAATTGCTACATTTTAAACAATCAACTAACAAATCATAATCAAGAAAATGGAATATATAAGGTATGAGAAAAATGGAGCGCGCCCTAATCAGTACTTATGATAAAATGGGTTTATTAGATATAGTTAATGTCCTTATCAAGCACGGAGTAGAAATCCTATCTACTGGAGGTACCGCCAGACACTTACGTGAAGCAGGTATTGAGATTACCGAAGTCTCTGACTATACAGGATTTCCAGAGATGTTAGATGGAAGAGTCAAGACACTTCATCCAAAAATCCATGCTGGTTTGCTGGCACAATGGGATATATCGGAACACGCATCACAAGCTAAAGATAATGGAATAAGACAGATTGACATGGTTATTTGCAACCTCTATCCTTTTGAGCAAACAGTGGCAAAACCAGATGTCACACTTGAGGATGCTATTGAGAATATAGACATTGGCGGACCTACGATGATCCGCGCTGCTGCAAAAAACTACAAACACGTGGCTGTTCTAACAAGCCCCAGTCAATATCAACAAATTATCTCCGAATTAAATGCCAACGATGGGCGCATTTCTGAAGATACAAGATTTGAATTAGCAAAAAAGGCATTCCTACATACAGCGCATTACGATAGTGCTATATCTACCTATCTTGTCAATTTGGAAAACGATGATGGATTTGGTGACGCACTTACCCTTCATTATCATAAAGCGGAATCGTTAAGATATGGTGAGAACCCACACCAAAGTGCTGCCTTCTACAGAACTGAAACCGAACCACAACCATGTGCTGCTTGGGCAAAACAGCTAAATGGACCTCCCTTATCATACAACAATATCCTTGATTTAGATGCTGCCTTAGAGATTGTTAAGGACTTTAAAACGCCAACATGTGCAATCATCAAACATAACAACCCTTGTGGACTTGCAACTGCTGGTAACTTACAAGAAGCTTTCACAAATGCACTTGAATGTGATAGAACTTCTGCATTTGGATCAATTATCGGATTAAATCGCAAAGTTACAATTCAAACTGCGAACACGATACGCGATGCAGCAAAATCAGGTGTGAAAATTGAGGCTATAATTGCACCGAGTTATACAGATAAGGCTTTCCGTGCGTTGTCGCGTGTTGAAAGTCGTCGAATACTTGAAACAGGTAAATTAATACCACCACAACAAAAGCCACAAATACGTAATGTAACTGGTGGAGCACTTGTTCAAGATCAGGATATATATAGTTTAGAAAAAGATGACATACAATTTGTAACGAAAAGAAAGCCTAATGAGGAAGAAATGGAATCGTTGGTTTTTGCATGGAAGGCTTGTAAGCATGTCAAATCCAACTGTATCCTTCTTGCCCAAGGCACACAAACCGTTGGCATTGGAGCAGGACAGATGAGTCGAGTAGATGCTGCTATTATCGCTGTCCGTAAGGCTGGTGAAAAGTCTAAAGACGCGGTATTAGCTTCAGATGCATTTTTTCCTTTCCCTGATGGTGTAGAAATAGCAGGGGATGCAGGTATCCGTGCAATAATACAACCAGGTGGTTCAGTAAATGATGAAGCTGTCATAGAAACTGCTGACGCATACAACATTGCTATGGTTTTCACGGGTGTTCGTCATTTTCGGCATTAGGGATATATGTAATTTTAAAAAGAGTCCAAACTATAGAAAACCATCTTATCATAGGTATATGTAATTGTCCTATTCCTTCTCTATCCCATCCACAATAATCACCGGTTCAGGTGCATCTGAAAAAGTCGGTGAACAAGCAAAGCGACTCGATGCTACGAATGCCCTCCTCGTTACTGACCCAGGAATTGCCAAAATTGGATACGCAGAGCAAATTGCTAAATACCTACACAATGTTGGTATTGCTACCTCAATCTTCTCTTATGTCACACCCGATCCTACACTACAGAATGTAACTGACGGACTAAAACAATATCATGCAGATAACTGCGATGTTATTGTAAGTTTAGGTGGTGGTAGTGCAATTGACTGTGGTAAAGGCATTGCAGTCAAACTTACGAATGATACGGAATTTGCAGATTACATGGGTGTGGATAAAATCCCTAATCCTGGTGCTCCCTTAATTGCAATACCTACTACAGGTGGTACAGGAAGTGAAGTCACAAAAGTCACCGTTATCACTGACACAGAACGTAATGTAAAGATGATGCTCAGTAGTTCATGTCTATTGGCTTCTGTAGCATTGGTTGATCCGCTGCTTTCCATCACAACGTCACCCAACCTGACTGCAGCTGTTGGTGTTGATGCGTTGACACACGCCATAGAAGCTTACATTTCTAAACGTGCACAACCAATTACAGATGCTCTTGCATTAAAAGCAATTCGTCTGATATCCGGTTCACTTCGGCAAGCATGGGCAGATGGTGATAATATCTCTGCACGGACAGACATGATGATTGGTGCATCAATTGCGGGAATGGCATTCAGCAATTCTTCTGTGGCATTAGTTCATGGTATGTCCCGTCCAATCGGAGCATACTTCCATATTCATCACGGATTATCAAACGCTGTGTTACTTCTTGATGTAATGGAATTCAGTGTTGTCGGTGCTCCACAGCGATTTGCTGATATTGCCCAAGCAATGGGTGAACCAATTGACGGGTTATCTCCGATGAAGCAGGCAGATGCGGCAATTTCAGCAGTTGAACGTCTTGTAATCGATATTCAAATGCCGCGTCTTGGAGAAATAGGTATTGACAAAGGAAAGTTTGAACAGGTCATTGAACAGATGGCAGCTGATGCAATAGCAAGTGGAAGTCCAGCTAATAATCCACGACAAGCATCTCAAGAAGAAATTGTTTCACTATATAGAAAATGCTTCTCACAGCGTATTACATAACAAGATTTGCTATCTATTCTATAGCGAAATATAATAAATATGTCCACACTCCTTGGTAGGTTGTCAGGGTTATTTTGTTTTAAGAATCCTCTGTTGATGATTGTTACAAATAGTTTATATGTATGTCTGTTCTCTGTAACACCATAAGCGTCAATTTTGTGCGTAACGTTAGTGCATCTGATACACCTTTCGCCCCGCTGGGGCTTGCTGTTAGCAGGATTAACGTTTACTATACACCTTTCGCCTCTCCGAGGCTTTAGCAAAGCTATCTTAGCACCAGCGGGTGCGGAAGGTGTATAGAACATAATATAGCAAAAACCCAAAGCACCAGAGGTGCGAAAGGTGTGAAGTCTGAAATTGGTCGGACAAGGCACTACCACAAGAGACTTGTTCTTTAAATTAACGCTTATGATGTCGGTTCTCTGTAACACCCGAAATGAAACGCGTAGGTCGGAGCGAGCAAAGCGATCCCGACATGTTGTCTGAACCAGGATTTACAGGATTACAGGATTTCCAAGATAAGAGTATTGACAATCGCGTTTCTTGCCAAGTCTCTACTGTTCTGTATCTACTATTATAGATTTTATTTCAATTATTAGAAGAGACTATTGATAAAAAGCATCCTGAAAATCCTGTAATCCCGGGGAATGCCAAATGGCATTCATACCGTTGATTTGTAAATCTTGGTTCGGACAACAAGCAATTCAGATAGACAAGAATCACTAAATTGATGCTTACGCTTCGGTTAGGAAACCGCACATACCAAAGTATATAATACCAGGGTTATTTAGTTTTAAGGATTCTCAATTTATGAGGTTAACTGCAAGTTTAGGTTTTGAAGCATAGTATTTCATCGTATCAGCTATCTGCGTAACCCCTGCGAAGCGGAATACCGATAATGCTGCATTTCGCAATGCAGCCATAACCTGCGGAATAGCACCACATCGGACAGGGGATGCGTCTTCTCCGAGTTGAGTATCGCGCATCCAATGCGACTTGTTTTCTACTGCCCAATGCCCACGGCGTAGTTCAAGTAAACGTTCGGCAGAGGCTTCTTCGGGTGTCAGACTTGTTATACCATAGCTGACTCTGGTTTTTTCTTCTGCTGTGTTTGTTTTTTTGTGAATATAACGATATTGGATCCCCTGTGCTATCCCTGGCCAGTCCAGATATGCGTTGAGACTTGTGCTTGCTTTGATACACCTTGTCTCAACTCTTCCGTGTGATTTTTCATAAGTCTCGTGCGTGTAAATAGGGTCTCCCAATAGCGGATGTGTCGTGTTCTCAGAAAGTG